>NZ_JBAQWU010000468.1:0-3388 GCF_049299075.1 Gordonia sp. (in: high G+C Gram-positive bacteria) | reverse complement strand
CTACGGCACCGCGAACTCGGCCGGTGAGCGCTCGTTCCTGCCGTCGATCCTGGTGATGATTACCATCGCCTTCTACGTCTTCGTCTACACGCTGGTGCTCAAACGCCGCACCTGGCAGAACGTCATCTGGGGCGGCGCCGCTGGCTGTATGCCCGCACTGGTCGGCTGGGCTGCGGTCACCCATTCGCTGAACTGGCAGCCCTTTGTGCTGTTCCTGGTGGTGTTCTTCTGGACGCCGCCGCATACGTGGGCGCTGGCCTGGCGCTACCGCGACGATTACGCTGCCGCCGGCGTGCCGATGCTGCCGGTGATCGCCAGTCCCGAGCAGGTCACCCGCCAGATGCTGATCTACACCTGGCTCACCGTGCTGACCTCGCTCGTCTTGATCCCGGTCACCGGCTGGGTGTACTTGGTGACCGCCGTCGGCGCCGGCGCCTGGTTCATCTGGAAGGTCACCCGCCTCTACATCGAGACTCGCAAGGGTGTCGAGGTGAAGCCGCTCAAGGTATTCCTGGTCTCCAACGAGTACCTCGCTCTGCTGTTCTGTGGTCTAGCAATCGACGCCGTCTTCGGTTTGCAGACCATCGCCGCAATGGTCTCCTGAGCGGCTCTCCGGAGCCGTAGCGTCCATCGTGCCGGGCGACGGCTACGTCACGGCAGCAGCACCGTCGTGCCGATAGTGCGGCGGCTCGCCAGATCGCGATGCGCCTGCGCGGCGTCGGCGAGCGGGTAGCTCAGACCCACCCGCGCCTGCACTGAACCGTCAACGACAGCACCCAGGTAGGCCCCAGCGCGCCACTCGAACTCCTCGGGATCGGCGATGAAATGCGCCAGGGTGGGGCGCGTCACCGTGAGTGAGCCGAGCGGATTGAGCCGTTGCAGATCGAATGGCGGGACCGGACCACTAGCGGCGCCAAATAGGACGACTGTGCCGCGAATTGCCGTGGCTGCCAGCGAACCGTCGAACGTCGTCGCACCGACACCGTCGAATACGACTGGCACTCCGCGGCCGTCGGTCAGTTCGCGTACGGTGGCCGCGAAGTCGTCGTACCGGAGGACGTCGTCGGCTCCGGCAGCCCGCGAGAGCATCTCCTTCTTATCGTTGGAGACCGTCGTGATCACTCGCAGACCGGCATGCTTGGCCAACTGGGTCAGGATGAGGCCGACACCGCCGGCGCCGGCGTGGATCAGCACGGTATCGCCGGGCCGCCACTGCGGACTGGTGCCCGTGGGGACGGTCGGCGACGGATACAGCAGGTAGTGCGCGGTGAGGCCGCGCAGCAGCGACGACCCGGCAAGCTCGTCGGCGACGCCCTCTGGGACGGACACGGCACGGTGGGACGGCACCACAGCCAGTTCGGCGTAGCTGCCCGGCGAATCGCACCAGGCCACGCGCTGCCCGACGGCAAAACGTCCGGCATCCTCGGCCCCCGGGCCGAGGGCCACCACCTCACCGGCGCCCTCCAGACCGGGGATGTAGGGGAGTCCGATGGGGTAGAGGCCAGCGCGGTAGTAGGTGTCAATGAAGTTGACCCCGGCGGCACGGACCCGGACCAGCAGCTGCCCGGCTTCCGGGCGTGGATCGGGCGCACCGCCGTACCCGAGCACCTCGGGACCGCCGGTAGACATCACACGGATCGCACGCATGGCTCAGTTTCGCACGCGGCTATCATGATGTGCATGAGTGATCAGACCGCGCCTGCCACCGAAACCGCCGTCGAGGCGACGCCGAGCCCTACGGCCGGCGTCGTCGGCTCGATCCGCCGGTACGTGGCCGCCGAAGGCGGCGCGTCGACGGCCATCCTGCAGCCGACCGGTGTCGCCGGTGTCCGCATCACCCTGATCGGTGAGAAGAACGGTCTGCTCGGCGATCGGGTCGTCGCGTCGCTGGACGAGGCGAAGGCGGTCGTCGCGCAGGTCGAGGGACTCGAGATCGCCGATGAGTGGGATCGGGAGTTGACCAACAAGGTCACCATCGCGCCGAGCCATTGGCGCAAAATGGCTGGCTGGGTGGCGCATCAGACCCGCGGCTTCCCGCGCGCGCGCAACCGCAAGGTCGTCGACTACCGCTAACCCGCGGCGTTCCGGTCCGATAGCCGGGCCGTGCGGCCAGCATCGACGGCGTGCAGCACCAGCCACGTCGCGCCGACCATCAGAAGTGCGCTGCCCAGCATGTGCAGGATCACCAGAAGGATCGGCAGACCGGTCGCATACTGCACGTAGCCGATGACGCCCTGCAGCACCAGCAACCCGGCGAACCACCACGCGGCGCGCTGCATCTGCAGGTGCGCGATCACCGCAAGCAGCAGCACCGCGAGGCCGAGTCCGACGAGTGTCCAGACGCCGTCCGCGTGTAGTTGCGCCGCCCAGGCCGGGTCGAGTCCGTTGCGATGGGAGTCCTCATCACCCGCGTGCGGTCCGGAGCCGGTGACGACGGTACCGAGATAGATGGTGATCCAGGTGACGGCGTACACCGCCCAGGTTAGGGCCACCGCCAGCCGGACGATTACCGAGTCGCGAGGCATGGGGATGTCGTCGTCGGATGTGCCGGCGGCGGGCTGTGTCCGGTACACGAGCCAGGTGGCCAGCGAGATGATCACGATGGTGAGCAGAAAATGCAGCGCCACGATCCACGGATTGAGTTTGGTGAGCACCGTGACGCCGCCGATGACGCCCTGGAGTGGAATCCCGAGGGCCACCACGGTCGCCAGCCAGCGTGCGGCCTTGTCGGCGGGCCGGTACCGCATGACGGCGATCCAGGTGGCGATCGCGATGGCGATCAGCACCCAGGTCAGCATCCGATTGCCGAACTCGATGACGCCGTGATAGCTCAGCGGCGGCGTGTACTTGCCGTCGCCGCACTGCGGCCATGTCGGGCAACCCAGACCCGAGCCGGTGACCCGGACCGCACCGCCGGTTACTACCAGGAGGATATTCGCCGCGAGGTTTGCGATCGCCCACGCGTGCACAAACCGCAGTGTGGGGACGCGGAACCCGAACCACTCACTCAAACTTGAACCACCTGACTGCGAGCAGACCGCCGATGGCGGCCCAAAGGATGAGGACGACGACGCTTGCTGCCGCGACGGCAGTGTGCTGGGTGGCTTGGAGCAGCGCTTGGGTGAGCGCTCCTGACGGGGAGACCCGGACGAGCCAGCCGACGGCATCGGGGACCCGGTCCTGGTAGACCACGAGCCCGGAGAAGGCGAGCAGCACGAACCACAGCAGATTAGCCAGAGCCAGGACGACTTCGGCTTTGCCGGTGCCACCGAGTAGGAGGCCCAGGGTGGCGAAGGCCAGCGTGCCTAGTGCGATCACCGCGGCACCGATCACCAGACCGAGCAGCGACGGGCGCCACCCGAAGGCGACACCGATGAGCCCCAGCACT
>NZ_JBAQWU010000467.1:0-10664 GCF_049299075.1 Gordonia sp. (in: high G+C Gram-positive bacteria) | reverse complement strand
GGAGGGGGCTAGGTGCTGGGGGTGAGGGCCAGGTTGCGGCCCAGGAATTCGACCTGTTCGGGTAGCACCGAGCGCCAGTAGCGGTTGGTGTGTCCGCCGGCGGAGGTGCCGAATGCGGCGGGCGGGCGCAGCTGCGAAGCCCACTGGCGCGTGTAGGTGTAGAACTGGTCGGCCGAGCCGATTGAGATTAGGACCGGGATACGGGCGAAGCGATCCTGCTGGCCGAACAGCGAATTGGCCAGGTAGTCGTCGTAGGAGTCGAAGGCACGCTGCGGGAACGCCGTCGGATCGGCCCACATTGCGGGTGAGCTGACGGCGATCGCCGCAACGCGCGGGGCGCCGACGATGCTGCCGATGCGAAGTGCGCCGTAGCCGCCCATCGACCAACCGAACAGCCCGAAACGGTCGGTGCGCAGGTTCAGTGCCTTGTCGGCGGCGAGCATCGGAAGGAACTCGTCGAGCAGCATGGCGGCACCGTCGGTGCCGTCGGTGCGCGGGTGGAAGTAGTTGCGGCCTATCGCGGCCGAGGCGATGGCGTACGGGGTGCCCCCGCCGTCGACGTACTCCTGCAGCACGCCCTGCATGTTGAGGGCCTTGCCGAAGATCGAGCTCTCGTCGGTGTTCAGTGCGTGAGCGACGAGGACAACCGGGAGCGTTCCGGTCACTCCGCTCGGCCGGGCCACCGCCCACTTGGTGGGGCGGCCCATATGCTTGGAGTCGAAGGTTCCGGTGACCACCTCGGGACCGCTCGGGTCGGCGGGGGCACCGGTCTGAATGGGTAGTTCGTCGTCGGTGCCGTGCTCACCGATCGGGAGTTCTTCACTGGCGGTGTGGGCGACGCCGCAGGCGGTCAGTGAGGCAAGGGACGCCAAACCGGCGGCGCCAGTCAATAGGCGTCGCCGGTTCAGGTCGGCAGGTAGTCCGGTCACAGGGCGTTGATCACCGCCTGGAGCTTTCCGGTGACCTCGTCGGCGACCGCAGCCAGCGCCGGGTTGTCGGGTACGACGGCGACCATGATCTGCGGGTTCATTGCCTCGACCAGCACGGCGCCGGCGTCGTCGGGATCCCGCCGCACGACGACGTTGCACGGTAGGAGCAGGCCGATCTGCTTGTCCGCGGTGACGGCGCGATGGGCGGCTGGCGGATTGCAGGCGCCCAGGATGAGGTAGTCCTCCAGATCCACGCCGATCTTGTTCTTCAGCGTCGCGGCCATGTCGATTTCAGTGAGCACACCGAAACCTTGGTCGGCGAGCGCAGCTCGCACCCGCGCGGCAACCTCGGGAACAGTACCGCCGGTACGTGTGGACAGGGCGATGTTCATGGTTGTCTCCTCTCGCGGGTTAGGCCAGGGCGAGGAACAGCTTCTCTAGCTGCTCCACGTCGAGGGTTTCGCCGTCGCCGTTGGCCTTGGCCGGGTCGGTCAGGCATTCGCGCAGGCCGGTCGCGACGATCTTGAACCCGGCCCGGTCCAGGGCGCGGGAGACCGCCGCGAGCTGAGTCACGACGTCCTTGCATTCGCGACCGTCCTCGATCATACCGATCACCCCGGCCAACTGGCCGTGCGCGCGGCGCAGCCGGTTGACGATAGTGGCGGTGGCTTCCTCGTCGCCAATCATAGTGAATTCCTCTCTATTTCCCTCATTCTATGCCCCTTGGGGTATTCAGTGTTTGAAGGAAATCTTGGGCAGGACCTGATCGAGCCAGCGCGGGCTCCACCAGGCGCCTTTTCCGGAGATTCGCAAGATGGCGGGCAGCAGGACCAGTCGGATCAGCAGTGCATCCAGCAGGACGGCGACGCCGAGAATGATGCCCATCTCCTTCGGTGGCAGCGGGTCGGCGAGGGCGAAGGTAAAGAACACTGCCACCATGACGGCCGCCGCGGCGAAGATGACTCGGCCTGAGTAGGCCATCGCATCGATCTGCGCCTGGTGCGGATCCGCGCTGTGCTCATAGTGTTCCTTGGCTGTGGCCAGCAGAAACACGGTGTAGTCCATCGCGATCGCGAAGATCATCGCGAAGAAGAACACCGGACCCCAGCCGTTCAGGAAGCCTTGCGGGTCGAAGCCCAGGAACGACGATCCGTGTCCGTCCTGGAAGATCAGCTTCGCCACCCCGAACGCGGCTGCGGTCGACAGCAGACTCACGACGGTGCCCAACAGCGCGATCACCGGGGCGCGCAGGGCGATCAGCAGGAGCAGGAAGCCGAGTATCAGGATGGTGATCGCGACGCGCGGGAACCACGTGTTGAGCGCGTCCTGCAGATCCAGGTTCTCCGCGGCGGCACCGCCGACCAGCGCCGAGCGTGGCAACTCGCTGCGCAGTTGGTCCAGGGTGTCGCTCATCAGCGGATCGGACGGGTCCATGACGGGCATCGCCTGGATCAGCGTCCAGCCGGAGCCGTCGCCGGCGGGTTGGGCCGGCATCACGGCGGCGATGTTCGGATTGGCTGCGGCCAACTCGGCGGTGCGCTCAGCGGTTTGCTCGGGCGCGACGATCGCGATCATGCCGGGTGCGCCGTCGCCGAACTTCTCGGCGACCACTTCGTAGCCCTGGCGGACGGGGGCGTCCTCGGGGACAACGGTGATTGACGGCATGGCGACTTTGAGGCCGAACACCGGGATCGACAGGGCGATCAGAAGTCCGAGGGCGACGATGGCCGGGCCCCACGGGTGCCGGTGCATAAACTCGCCCCACTTGGTGAACAGCGGTGAGGCGCCATGCTTGCCCTTGGACCACGGCAGCGAGCCTGCGTTGATCTTGCTACCCAGGCCGGCCATCACCGCGGGCAGCAGCGTGAGACTGGCCGCGAGTACAAAGATGACTGCCATCATGATGCCGATCGCCATGGTGCGCACGGCGGGAGCGGGCACCATCAAGACGGCGGACAGGCTGATGAGCACGGTGAGACCGGACAGCAGGATGGCTTTACCTGCGGTGTCCATGGTTTCGGCGGTCGCATCGTGGCGGGCGCGGGCGGAGTCGTGGTCGTCCTGGCGTTGGGCCATGGCTGCGCGGAACCGCGACACCATGAACAGCGCGTAGTCGATACCCAGGGCCAGGGCGAACATCATGGCGAAGTTCATCGCCCACACCGAGATCGGCGTGATCTGGTTCAGGATCACCAGGCCGCCGGCCGAGGCGACCAGTCCGGCCAGCGTCAGCAGCAGCGGCAGTCCAGCGGCCACCACTGAGCCGAAGGCGACGATCATGATGGCCAGGGTGATTGGCCAGGAGATCATCTCGGCCTTAATCATCGCGTCGTGGTTGGCTTTGTTGAAGTCGCTCCACAGTGCGGACGAGCCGGTGGGGAAGACGTCGACATTGTCGCTGGAGAGCGCGCTGATCTCGGCTTTGTGATCGTCGACGGCCTTGACCATGTCGTCGGTGCTCGCGTTAGCGCCAATGATCGCGATCGCAGTCTGACCGTCTTGGCTGATAGTCAGGCCCGGCATGGGCGCGATGATCTCATTCCGCAGCCGTTCGTCGGTGACGGTGATCTCGGAGACGTCAGCGATGACGCCGTTGATCTGCGCCTGGGTCAGCGGGCCGGACTTGGAGTTGATCACCACCTGGATGGCGGCCGATGAGTTGCCGCCGAAGTGCTCCTGGGTGATCTCGCGGACCTGTACCGATTCGGTGCCGTTGGCCTGCCAGCCGGCCCCGGCGAGGGTGTTGAAGACCGACGGTGCGGCGATGCCGAAGCCGACCACCAGTACGGCCCAGGCGGCGTAGATCCACCGGCGGTGGGTGGCCGTCCATCGGCCGAGCCGGGCCATCGGGCCGGGCGTCGACTCGCTTTCGGGGCGGTCGGGTTGGTCGGGGCTCTTTGGGGTTGTCGGCTCGGCCGACTCGGCGCTGGTGCTCATCGCATCCTCCTTTTGATACCCCTGGGGGTATTAGCTCAAATCAGGAATATACCCATGGGGGTATTCAGGGTGCAAGCCATCGGGGTGCACACCGGGGATCGCTCAGTTCCGTTCCGGCGGCAAACGGCGATTCTCCGACGCCGGGGGCCAGGTACTAGACTGCTCGACGTGGGAAAACCTGCCATCAGCAACGTTCTGGCCAGCCGCTATGCCTCCACCGATCTCGCTGAGATCTGGTCGCCGCGGAACAAGATCATCCTGGAGCGCCAGCTCTGGATCGCCGTGCTCACAGCGCAGCGTGACCTGGGCATCGAGGTGCCGGCCGCGGCCATCGGCGACTACGAGCGGGTGATCGACGAGGTCGATCTCGATTCGATCGCCGACCGCGAACGGGTGACCCGGCACGACGTCAAGGCGCGCATCGAGGAGTTCAATGCGCTCGCCGGACACGAGCAGATCCACAAGGGTATGACCAGCCGCGACCTCACCGAGAACGTGGAGCAGCTGCAGGTCCTGAGCTCGCTGCACTACGTCCGCGGTCATGCCATCGCGCTGCTGGCACGCCTCACCGAACGCGCGGCGCAGTATTCGACCTTTGTGATGGCGGGCCGCAGTCACAACGTTGCCGCTCAGGCCACCACTCTCGGCAAGCGTTTCGCCTCGGCCGCCGACGAGCTGATGATCGCGCTCGTGCGACTCGACGAGCTGATCGCCCGCTACCCGTTGCGCGGCATCAAGGGCCCGATGGGCACCAGCCAGGACATGCTCGATCTGCTCGACGGTGATGCCGCCAAGCTGGATCAGCTCGAAGGCAAGGTCGCCGAGCATCTCGGCTTCGCCAACGCCCTCACCTCGGTGGGTCAGGTGTACCCGCGCTCGTTGGACTATGACGTCGTCTCCGCGCTGGTACAGCTCGCGGCCGGGCCGTCGTCGCTGGCCGTCACCATTCGGCTGATGGCCGGCCATGAACTGGTCACCGAAGGCTTCCAGCCCGGTCAGGTCGGCAGCTCGGCCATGCCGCACAAGATGAACACGCGCAGCTGTGAGCGGGTGAACGGACTCGCGGTGATCCTGCGCGGCTATGCCTCGATGACCGCTGAGCTGGCCGGGGCCCAGTGGAATGAGGGCGACGTCTTCTGCTCGGTGGTCCGCCGCGTCGCACTGCCGGATGCGTTCTTCGCGATCGACGGTCTGATGGAGACCTTTCTGACTGTGCTCGACGAGTTCGGTGCGTACCCGGCCGTCATTGCCAACGAGCTGGACCGCTACCTGCCGTTCCTCGCTACGACCAAGGTGTTGATGGCCGCAGTGCGCGCCGGTGTCGGCCGCGAGAGCGCGCACGAGGCGATCAAAGAGAATGCCGTCGCGGTGGCACTCGCCATGCGCGAGGAAGGCCGCGCGCCAGACCTGCTCGATCGCCTCGCCGCCGACGACCGCCTGCCGCTCGACCGCGCCGCCCTCGATGCGCTGATCGCGGACAAGTCGGCCTTCGCCGGTGCCGCCGACGCGCAGGTCGCCAAGGTGATCGCCGATGCCGCGGTGTGGATCGAGGCCGAGCCGGAATCGGCGGCTTACCGTCCGGCACCGATTCTGTAACTGCTTCTCGGACAAGAGGATTCGCGCGATGACCCACTCCAACCCCGGCCGACCCGCACTCTCGGACTATCGTCATATCGCTTCTGGCAAGGTCCGTGACATCTATGAGATCGACGCCCAGACGCTGCTGCTGGTCACCTCGGATCGGATCTCGGCGTACGACTTCATCCTCGATACGCCGATCCCGGACAAGGGCCGGATCCTCACCGCCGCGAGCTTCTTCTGGTTCGACACGCTGACCGTCCCGAACCATCTGGCCGGCGGCCCGATGGACGAGCGGATCCCGGCCGAACTCGTTGGCCGCTCGATGGTGGTGCGCAAGCTGCCGATGGTGCAGGTCGAGTGCGTGGCGCGCGGCTATCTCACCGGTTCGGGACTGAGTGACTACCGTGCGACCGGCGCCGTCTGCGGCGTGCAGCTCCCCGCCGGACTGACCGAGGCCGACCGCCTGCCCAAGCCGATCTTCACGCCCGCTACCAAGGCCGCGATCGGCGACCACGACGAGAACGTGAGCTTCGAGCGCGTTGCCGCCGGCGTCGGCGACGACCTCGCCCGGACCCTTCGCGACGTGACGCTCGACATCTACGGCCGCGCCGCTGAACTTGCTCTCGATCGGGGAATCATCTTGGCGGACACCAAGTTTGAGTTCGGACAGGCCGCCGACGGCTCGCTGGTCCTGGCCGATGAGGTTCTTACGCCAGATTCCTCGCGGTATTGGGAATCGGCTACCTGGAAGCCCGGTGAAGTACAGCCGAGTTTCGACAAGCAGATCGTCCGGAACTGGCTGACCTCCGACGCGGCGGACTGGGACCGGCACGCTGACGCACCTCCGCCACCGCTACCCGACGACGTCGTGGAACGCACTCGCCAGCGGTATATCGAAGCGTACGAACGCATTTCGGGTCGCAGCTTCGCCGACTGGCCGGACGCTCACCATGCCTGATTCGTTGAAGCCCTCCTCGATGGTTAAGCGAGCGCAGCCAGTCGAAACCACCCCTCCCGTCGCGAAGAAGGTTCCGTCGCGCCGCGAATTCCACGGCGACGTCTTCGTCGACCAATACGAGTGGATGCGCGACCGCGACGATCCCGAGGTGATCGCCTACCTCGACGCGCAGAACGCCTATGTGGCGGCGCAGACGGCGGCGCAAGAACAACTCCGCGATGACGTCTTCGGTGAGATTAAGGCGCGCACCCAGGAAACCGACATGTCGGTGCCGGTGCGGTCCGGAAAGTACTGGTATTACTTGCGGACGCAGGAGGGGCTCGCGTACGCGATCCGCTGCCGCCGTCCAATCGACGACGTCGATGATTGGACCCCGCCGGAGATCGCTGCCGACGGTCCGGTCGACGGCGAGCAGGTGCTGATCGACGGCAATAGCGAAGCCGCGGGTCACGACTTCTTCGCGCTCGGCGCGTACTCGGTGAGCCACGACGGCCGCTGGCTGGCTTACTCGACCGACACCGTCGGTGACGAGCGCTATACGTTGCGGATCAAGGACCTCGACACCGGCGAGCTACTGCCTGACATCATCGAGAACACTGCAGGCGGTGCCACCTGGTCGAAGGACGCGCGGCATCTCTTTTATCTGACAGTCGACGATGCGTGGCGCCCGGATACGGTCTGGCGACACGAAGTCGGCGAATTGTTGGTTGATACCAAGGTCTTTCACGAACCTGATGAGCGATTCTGGGTCGGCTTCGGCGCCTCACACAGTGACGAGTTCTTACTTCTGCTGACCGGCTCCAAGGTGACCACGGAGGTGTACTTCCTGCCGATGTCCGACCCGACGGGCGATTTTGTGTCGGTCGCTGGACGCACTGAAGGAGTCGAATACTCGGCTGAGCATGCGGTGATCGGCGGGCGCGACTACTTCGTCATCGTGCACAACGGCGAGACCCCCGAAGGCAAGGCGGTGAACTTCGCCGTCGACGTCGTCCCATCCGACGACTTGTCCGATCGTCGGACGCTGATCGAGCATCAGTCATCGCGGCGTATCGAGGATGTGGACTGCTTTGCCGACTACTTGGTGCTCTCGTACCGGGCCGATGCGTTGCCGCGGATCGCCATCGCCGACCTGCGTGGGCGCACTGCCCTGCCAGGTATCGATGACTTCGTTCCGGTTACCTTCGAGCAAGAACTCTGCTCGACGGGCCTGGGTTCCAATCCCGAATGGGACGCCCCGCACCTGCGGATCGGGTACGGCAGTTTTACCGAACCGGCAGAGGTGCTTGATCTGGACGTCAGCACCGGCGAGCGTACGCTCCTCAAACGTGCGGTCGTGCTCGGCGACTTTAACCCCGCCGACTATGTGGCCACCCGCGAATGGGCTACCGCCGCCGATGGCACCCGCATCCCGATCTCCATCGTGCGCCGTGCCGACGCCCCGGCCCGAGCGCCGATGCCGTTGCTGCTCAACGGATACGGTGCCTACGAGATCAGTTCCGATCCAGGCTTTTCGGTGCCTGCACTGTCACTTCTCGACCGCGGCGTGGCCGTCGCTACCGCCCACATCCGCGGCGGCGGCGAGATGGGTCGCGAGTGGTACGAGCAGGGTCGCTTGTTACATAAGCGGAATACCTTCACCGACTTCGTCGACGTCGCGCAGCATCTCGTCGACACCGGAATCACCACACCGGCGCAACTCATCGCCGACGGCGGCTCCGCCGGCGGCCTGCTGATGGGCGCGGTGGCCAACCTCGCTCCTGATCTGTTCGGCGGCATTCTCGCCGCAGTACCGTTTGTCGACCCGCTCACCTCGATTCTCGATCCGTCGCTTCCGCTGACCGTCATCGAATGGGACGAGTGGGGCAATCCGCTCGACGACGCCGAGGTGTACCAGTACATCCGCGGTTACTCGCCCTACGAGAACACTTCCGCTCGGCCGTACCCGGCGATGCTGATCCTCAACTCGTTTCATGACACCCGGGTGCTCTTTACAGAAGCCGCGAAATGGGCTGCGGCCCTTCAGGATTCGACCACTTCAGGCAAGCCGATCCTGCTCAAGACCGAGATGAAGGGCGGTCACGGCGGACCCAGTGGGCGGTACCGGCAGTGGGAAGAGGCGGCCTTCGAGCTCGCCTGGATCCTCTCGGCCTCTGGGGCTGTCTGAGGGAGTGGTTTCGACTCGGGCTCGTGCGTCGACTGGTTGAGCCAGCCCGAACCAAGTGAGTGCGGTGTCGAAACCGCGCCCCGGTAGTCAACCCTCGCCGGCGAGAGCGAAGAGCCCGGCTTCGGTGATTTCGATGAGGCCGTCGGTGAGTAGCGAATCCAGGGCGCGGTCGCGTTGAGCCCGGTCGCGGGTCCACGCGATGTCCAGGGCTGGGCGTTCGACCGGGCCGGAACTTGCGCGCAAGACGTCGAGCAGCTTGCCGCGGGCCTGCCGGTCGGTGCCCTCGTACTTCGCCGGTGCCCGACGCCCACCAGCGGCGGTGGGCCGGCCCAGCCGATTCCACCCGCAAATCTCGGTAATCGGACACTCGTCGCATTTGGGAGTGCGCGCCGTGCACACGAGGGCGCCGAGTTCCATTAGGGCCGCCGAGAACTCGGGGGCGTCGGGCGCGGCAGTGCCGTCGGCTAGGCGCGGTGTCAATGCCTCGGCGTCTAACAAATCGGCCTTGGCCGGATTGCCAGGCTCGCGGCCGTGCACTGCACGGGCGATTACCCGGCGCACGTTGGTGTCGACGACGGGAACCGTTTGGCCATAGGCGAAGCACGCGACAGCGCGGGCCGTGTAGTCCCCGATTCCGGGCAGGCCCAGCAGCACCTCGACGTCCTCGGGCACCAGATCGTCGTGTTGTGCAGCAAGGGTTTTCGCGCACTCGTGGAGTCGGAGGGCGCGCCGCGGATAGCCCAGCTTTCCCCAGGCGCGAATCACCTCACCGGCTGATTCGCTGGCCATTGCCGACGGCACCGGCCAGCGCTGCACCCACTGCGTCCACGGGTCGACGACTCGCGCCACGGGCGTCTGCTGCAGCATGATCTCGCTGACCAGAATCTGCCAGCCGGATATGCCGGACTCGCGCCACGGTAGGTCGCGGCGCGCCTCGGCGAACCACGCGAGGATTGCACTATTTATGCGCCCCAGTGGAATCTTTTCCAGTCCGGTGGGTGTAACACTAGAACGCATGAAGGATCTGACTCCGGCAGAGGCATGGCAAGTCATCAAAGCAGGCAACGAGCGCTTTGTTCGTGGTGAATCGATTCATCCCAGTCAGGGTATCGCTGACCGTGCCCGCCTCGTCGACGGTCAAGCCCCCCATGTGGTTCTCTTCGGTTGCGGTGACTCCCGAGTGGCCGCCGAGGTGATCTTTGACCAGGGCCTCGGCGATATGTTTGTGGTCCGCACCGCCGGACACGTGATCGATTCGTCGGTCCTCGGATCCATCGAGTTCGCTGTGGAAGTCCTCGACGTCCCACTGATCGTGGTGCTCGGCCACGATAGCTGCGGTGCCATCTCGGCGACGCTACGTGCGCTCGACAATCTCGAACTGCCGCCCGGCTATATCCGCAGCATTGTCGAACGCGTTATGCCGAGCGTCATCGCCGGCCGCGGCGAGGGGCTGGAGCGGGTCGACGAGTTCGAGGCCCGGCATGTCGTGGAGACCGGCAAGCTGCTCGAGGAACGCAGCCGGATCATCGCCGACCGCATCGCCGACGGACGGCTGGCCGTCATCGGGATGAATTACCACCTGAAGGATGGTGCGGCGACCATCTCTGGTGGCATTGGGGACATCGGCGAGCCGTGGCCAGCGAGCGTCACGCAGACTGCTCGGTAGCCCGGCGGCGGCTGCCCAAGTGTGGTCGCGCACGCAAACCCGGCGACACGCCGCCGCAGGTAGGCATCGGCTCTACCATGCGGCGATACCGTGGCAGGCGTGAATGAACCACAGGGACCGCTCCCCACCGAGTTGTATTGGAAGCGACGGCTGCTCGCCGTCGCAGCTGCGGTGATCGCGGTCGCCTTGGTGATTGGCCTGATTATCTGGTCCAGCTCCGGCGGTGGCGGCAACGACCCGGCGGCGACGAATGCGGCGGCGACCGCGGCCTCATCAGCTGAGACAGTGGCGCCCACCGAGCCTGCGCCGACGCAGGAAACTCCTGCTCAGGGTGGTCAACCGCCGGTCGCGAGCAGCTCGGCGGCCGCACCTAAACCGGAGGATGGCGCGCAAAATCCGCCGTCGGAGGGTGCGCAGGTGGCCCCC
>NZ_JBAQWU010000466.1:0-3161 GCF_049299075.1 Gordonia sp. (in: high G+C Gram-positive bacteria) | reverse complement strand
CAGCTCCAGAATGCCAACCAGGTCGGTGCGCTGTACGCCGACGTGCGGCGCAACAAGGCCCTGGCGTCGGTGATCGGCCAGGTGACCGTCACCGACACCAACGGTGAGGTCATCGATACTGACGCGTTCTTCGGCACCGCCGACGACGCGGAGGGCGACGACGCCTGACGCGCAGACAGTTAGACCGGTGACAGCCGGGATCGGAGTCTCTCCGGTCCCGGCTGTTGTCGTCCGAACGACCGAGATCAGTTCCGCTGTCAGCGAATCGCCGGTGTGTGGGGAACAACGGGGGCTCGTAGATTGATTAATGTCGGTGACAGCTACGGGCCACTGCGCGGGTGGCCCGCTTCGAACCAGATGGGAATCGCAACGTGAGCAACTTGTACTCGCCCACTAATAGCTCCGGTGTCGCCGGACTCAACCTGACCGACTCGGTCTTCGAGCGGTTGCTGCGCGAGCGGATCATCTTCCTGGGCACCCAGGTCGACGACGATATCGCCAACCGCCTGTGCGCTCAGATCCTGCTGCTGGCAGCCGAGGATCCGCAGCGTGACATCAACCTCTATATCAATTCGCCGGGCGGCAGCGTGACCGCCGGTATGGCGATCTTTGACACCATGCAGCTGGCGCCGTGCGATGTGGCCACCTACGGCATGGGTATGGCCGCCTCGATGGGCCAGTTCTTGCTGGCCGCCGGCACCAAGGGCAAGCGCCACGCCCTGCCGCACGCGCGGATCATGATGCACCAGCCGTCGGCCGGTATCGGTGGTACCGCTGCCGACATCGCCATTCAGGCTGAGCAGTTTGCGGCGACCAAGAAGGAGATGAACCGCCTCAACGCGGAGTTCACCGGTCAGCCGCTGGAAAGGATCGAAGCCGACGCCGACCGCGACAAGTGGTTCACCGCCCCGGAGGCCAAGGACTACGGCATCGTCGACCATGTGGTGACTAGCGTCGCCCGCCCGGGCGCATGAGCCCCTACAACCGCAACGGAGCACCCATGTACGAGAACCTTCCGGCCGACGTCCGCGCGGGCATCCCCGACGCCGCGATCGCGCTCAAGCAGATCCAGGCGCGCTATATCCTGCCGTCGTTCATTGAGAACACGCCGAATGGGCAGCGGCAGTACGACCCGTACGCCAAGCTCTTCGAGGAGCGCATCGTCTTTGTCGGCACGCCCATCGACCAGACCGTCGCCAACGACGTCATGGCGCAGCTGCTGGTCCTGGAGAGCCAGGATCCCGACCGCGACATCACCATGTACATCAACTCGCCGGGCGGCAGTGTGCACGACATGCTCGCCATCTACGACACCATGCAGTACGTGCACTGCGACATCGTGACGGTGTGCCTCGGCGAGGCCGCCTCGGCCGCCGCGATCCTGCTGGCCGGCGGCACCCCAGGTAAGCGGGCGGCGCTGCCGAACGCGACTGTGCTGATTCACCAGCCGCGTACGGGAGGCGCCTTCCAGGGGCAGGTGTCCGATCTGGAGATCCAGGCTGCCGAGATCGAGCGCATCCGCAAGCGACTCGACGAAATCCTGGCCCGGCACACCGGACAGGAGCCGGAAACCATTCGGCGCGACACTGACCGGGACAATATCCTGTCGGCCGACCAAGCCAAGGAATACGGCATCGTCGACGAGGTCTTCGAGTACCGCAAGAAGTCGGCGCGCTGAGCGTCAGCAGTTCAGGGCACGTTCGGTCACTGACCCGACACGCCGGTGTGGCGTCGGGGCAGTGACCGGGCAAGTCCGTAGGGTTTCAAGAACAGACGAGCAGCGGCGCGGGTACCGTTTTAGCTACGCGCAGATCAGGAAGTTGGTGCAGGGAAATGGCACGTATCGGAGATGGTGGCGACCTGCTGAAGTGCTCGTTTTGCGGAAAGTCGCAAAAGCAGGTCAAGAAGCTGATCGCCGGGCCCGGGGTGTACATCTGCGATGAGTGCATCGATCTCTGCAATGAGATCATCGAAGAGGAACTGTCCGAGACCAGTGATGTGAAGCTCGACGAGCTACCCAAGCCAGCTGAGATCCGCGAGTTCCTGGACACCTACGTCGTCGGCCAGGACACCGCTAAGCGCACGCTGGCCGTGGCCGTCTACAACCACTACAAACGCATTCAGGCGGGCGAGAAGAAGGAGCCGCGCGGCGGCGAATCGGTCGAGTTGGCCAAAAGTAACATTCTGATGCTCGGCCCCACCGGATGCGGCAAGACCTATCTGGCGCAGACCCTGGCCAAGATGCTGAACGTGCCGTTCGCGATCGCGGACGCCACTGCGCTCACCGAAGCCGGCTATGTCGGCGAGGATGTCGAGAACATCCTGCTGAAGCTGATCCAGGCTGCAGACTATGACGTCAAGCGCGCCGAGACCGGCATCATCTACATCGATGAGGTCGACAAGGTGGCGCGTAAGAGCGAGAACCCGTCGATCACGCGCGACGTCTCCGGCGAGGGTGTGCAGCAGGCGCTGCTGAAGATCCTGGAGGGCACGCAGGCGTCGGTGCCACCGCAGGGTGGTCGTAAACACCCGCACCAGGAGTTCATCCAGATCGACACCACCAACGTGCTGTTCATCGTCGCCGGTGCCTTCGCCGGGCTGGAGAAAATCGTCTCCGAGCGGGTCGGCCGGCGCGGCATCGGCTTCGGCAACGAGGTGGCCAGCAAGAATGAGATCGACACCTCCGATCACTTCGCCGAGGTGATGCCGGAGGATCTGATTAAGTTCGGACTCATCCCGGAGTTCATCGGTCGCTTGCCGATGATCGCCTCGGTCACCAACCTGGATAAGACCGCTCTGGTCTCGATCCTGGGCGACCCCAAGAACGCACTGGTCAAGCAGTACCGCAAGCTCTTCGAGATGGACAACGTGGAGCTGGAGTTCACCGACGAGGCTCTCGAAGCGATCGCCGACCAGGCCATCCATCGAGGCACTGGCGCCCGCGGCCTGCGCGCCATTATGGAGGAGGTGCTGCTGCCGGTCATGTACGACATCCCCAGCCGCACCGATGTGGCCAAGGTGGTCGTCACCGGCGAGACCGTCAACGACAACGTGCTGCCGACCATCGTGCCCAAGAAGAAGCGCGAGCCCCGCGAGAAGTCGGCGTAAGGCGACTGCTGACAGTGAAGGATGCGGGTCTGAGCCACCTGGTGGCTCAGACC
>NZ_JBAQWU010000465.1:0-3664 GCF_049299075.1 Gordonia sp. (in: high G+C Gram-positive bacteria) | reverse complement strand
GCGCCTCGGCAGCCAAACCAGCCGCCGACGAGCCGGCCGCCGATCAGTCCCAGGTGCTCCGCGGTCCGGCCGCCGCCATTGTGCGCAATATGTCTGCCTCCCTGGGCGTACCGACCGCCACCAGCGTCCGGGCCATCCCGGTCAAGCTGATGATCGACAACCGCACCGTCATCAACAATCACCTCGCCCGCACTCGCGGCGGCAAGGTGAGCTTCACCCACCTGCTCGGCTACGCGATCGTCCAGGCACTCAAATCGTTCCCGGCCATGAATCGGCACTTCGCCGAGATCGACGGCAAGCCGAACGTCATCACCCCGGCCCACACCAATCTGGGCCTGGCCATCGACCTTCCGGGCAAGAACGACACCCGCACGCTCGTGGTCGCCGGCATCAAGGAATGCGAGACGATGGGCTTCGCCGAGTTTTGGGCGGCCTATGAGGACATCGTGCGCCGCGCCCGCAACGGCAAGCTCGGCGCCGAAGACTTCGCCGGTGTCACTATCTCGCTCACCAACCCGGGCACCATCGGCACCGTGCACTCGGTGCCGCGCTTAATGCCCGGCCAGGGCGCCATCATCGGCGCTGGCGCGATGGAGTACCCGGCCGAGTTCCAGGGGTCCAGCGACCAGCAGCTGGCCACCATGGGCGTCGGCAAACTCCTCACCCTGACTTCCACCTACGACCACCGGATCATCCAGGGCGCCGAGTCCGGCGACTTCCTGCGCACCATCCACAACCTGCTGCTTAGCGACGACCTCTGGGATGAGCTGTTCACCGCCCTGCACATCCCGTACGAGCCGGTCCGCTGGCGCCGTGACGTCCCCGAGGGTCTGGTCGACAAGAACACTCGCGTCCTCGAGCTGATCGCCGCCTACCGCAGCCGCGGCCACCTGATGGCGGACATCGATCCGCTGATGATGGACAGCGATGCGCGCACCTCCCACCCGGACCTGGATGTGCTGAGCTACGGCTTGACCCTGTGGGATCTGGATCGCACCTTCAACGTCGGCGGCTTCCACGGCGAAGACACCATGAAGCTCCGCGACGTGCTGTCGATTCTGCGCGACGCCTACTGCCGCCACGTCGGCGTGGAGTACGCGCACATCCTCGATCCCATGCAGCAGCGCTGGCTGCAGGAGCGCGTCGAGGTGCGGCACGTCAAGCCGCCGGTGGCCGAGCAGAAGTACATTCTGTCTAAGCTCAACGCCGCCGAGGCCTTCGAAACCTTCCTGCAGACCAAGTATGTCGGCCAGAAGCGCTTCTCGTTGGAGGGCGCCGAGTCGGTGATCCCCATGATGGATGCGGTGCTCGACCGCGCCGCCGAGCACAGCTTGCAAGAGGTCATCATCGGCATGCCGCACCGCGGTCGCCTGAATGTGCTCGCCAATATCGTCGGCAAACCGTACTCCAAGATCTTCACCGAGTTCGAGGGCAATCTGGGCACCTCGCAATTGCACGGATCGGGCGACGTCAAGTACCACCTGGGCGCCGAGGGCAAGTACTACCAGATGTTCGGCGATAACGAGATCGACGTCTCGCTGACCGCCAACCCCAGCCACCTCGAGGCCGTCGACCCGGTCCTGGAGGGCATCGTTCGCGCCAAACAGGACCTGCTCGACGAGGAGCACCGCTTCGACATCCTCCCACTAATGCTGCACGGCGACGCCGCCTTCGCCGGCCAGGGCGTGGTCTGGGAGACACTCAACCTGTCGATGCTCAACGGCTACCGCACCGGCGGCACCGTGCACATCGTCGTCAACAATCAGGTCGGCTTCACCACCGCCCCGGAGTACTCCCGCTCCACCCGCTACTGCACCGACCTCGCCAAGGCGCTCGACGCCCCGATCTTCCACGTCAACGGCGACGACCCGGAGGCTTGCGTCTGGGCTGCCCAGCTCGCCGTCGACTACCGCGAAGCCTTCGGCCGCGATGTCGTCATCGATCTGGTGTGCTACCGCCGTCGCGGCCACAACGAGGGTGACGATCCGTCGATGACCCAGCCGGCCATGTACGACGTCATCGACAGCCTGCGCAGCGTCCGCAAGAGTTACACCGAAGCCCTGATCGGTCGTGGTGACATCTCCACCAAGGAGGCCGAGGACGCCCTGCGCGACTACCAGGGCCAGCTCGAACGCGTCTTCGTGGAGGTCAAGGAACTCGATCGGTACACCCCGGAGGCGTCGCCGCCGATTACCGAGGACCAGCAGCTGCAGACGCAGCTGGTCACCTCGGTCCCGTCGGCCGCTCTGGAGAAGATCGGCGATTCCTTCGTCAATCTGCCCGACGGCTTCACCGCACATCCGCGCGTCAAGCCGGTTCTCGATCGGCGGCACGAGATGAGCCGCACCGGCGGGGTCGATTGGGCTTTCGCCGAGTTGCTGGCATTCGGAACGCTCGTCGAGGAGGGCGTCACCGTTCGCCTATCAGGTCAGGACTCGCGGCGCGGCACGTTCACCCAGCGCCATTCGGTGCTGATCGACCGCGCCAACGGTTCGGAATACACGCCACTGAACACGCTCGCCCCCGAGGGCCCGGGCCGCTTCTTGGTTTACGACTCCCCCCTGAGCGAGTACGCCGTCCTCGGCTTCGAGTACGGCTACGCCATCGGCAATCCGGACGCCCTCGTCCTTTGGGAGGGACAATTCGGCGACTTCGTCAACGGTGCTCAGTCAATCATCGACGAGTTCATCAGCTCCGGTGAGGCCAAGTGGGGCCAGCGCTCCGACGTCGTGCTGCTGCTGCCGCACGGCCATGAGGGCCAGGGGCCGGACCACACGTCCGGCCGTATCGAACGTTTCCTGCAGTTGTGCGCCGAGGGTTCCATGACTGTCGCACTGCCGTCCACCCCGGCCAGCTACTTCCATCTGCTGCGGCGCCACGTGCACGACGGCATCAGCCGGCCGCTGGTGGTCTTCACGCCCAAGTCAATGTTGCGCAATAAGGCCGCGGTCTCTCCGATCGAGGAATTCACCGACGGCAAGTTCCTGTCGGTGCGCGACGATCCGCGCTTCGCTGGCGACTTCAGCGGCACCGGTGGGACCGGGGACCGCTCCACGGTTACCCGCGTCCTGCTGACCTCGGGCAAGCTCTACTACGAGCTGGTGGCCCGGCGCGATAAGGAGAAGCGCGAGGACATCGCGATCGTCCGTGTCGAGCAGTTGTACCCGGTACCGCACCGCCGCCTGGCACGCACCCTGGAGCAGTACCCGAACGCGACCGACTTCGCCTGGGTGCAAGAAGAGCCAGCCAATCAGGGCCCGTGGCCGTTCCTCGGCCTGTGGCTGCCCGACTTGCTGCCGGACACCCTGTCGGACCTGCGCCGCATCTCCCGCCGCGCGATGTCGGCACCGTCGTCGGGCTCCTCCAAGGTCCACGCCGTCGAACAAGCCGAGATCATCGAGACTGCGTTCAGTCGAGACTGACTCCGGACACCGAGGAGCGCCGCCGCGCCGACCAGCGAGGCGGCGCTCCTCGCATCCAAGGGTCGGCTCAGGAGTCGACCAACGCTGCTGCTGCCGCCAAGGCGGGCAGCGAGGACACCAGCAGCGCATGAATGTGCTGCCGCGAGAGCTGCCGATCGGTGACCCAGCGGATCATCACGTCCTCGACGTAGGCGGTCCACCCGCGCACCGTCAGTTCGACAGCCGGAGTCACCGCGATACCG
>NZ_JBAQWU010000464.1:0-13405 GCF_049299075.1 Gordonia sp. (in: high G+C Gram-positive bacteria) | reverse complement strand
ATCTTGGGCACCCGACGGTGGGCGTGCTCGACGAGACGGGGCTGGACCTGGGTGCGCCGGACGCCGAGTCGCTCGCGCGGATGGACCGGGGCGCAGCGCAGGTGGTGGCGATGCTGGGATCGTCGTCATTCGCCGGACTGGTGGAGTCGGGATCCATTGCCGTCGATCCGGTGATGTCGATGTCGCAGCACGCCACCGGAACGTTGCCGCTCGGGACGGTAGTCGATCAGTGGGGCGAGGTGCCGGGGATCGGCGGTCTGCGCGTGGTGGACGGGTCGATCCTGCCGGGGTCGACCCACGCCGGACCCCACGCCACTATCGCGATGGTCGCGTGGGTGATCGGCGGCGCGATCTAAGCGCGCGAGGACTGGTGTCGACGAGGCCCCTTTGCTGGCCTGCTCTACCAGCGAGAGGTTTCGCCGAGGCCGCCGATGGGCTAGATCAGTGAGCTCCAGTAATCCCAGAATTGGTAGCCGCCGGCGAAGATCACGATCACGTACCAGGCGGCAAGGACGAACCAGGAGGCGTCGCGGACGATGCGTCCGTTGGGTCCGTCGCCGAGCGCACGGGAGAAGCTCAGCACCATGATGATCGGCGTGACGGTCCAGACCACCATGCAGTACGGGCACAGGGCGCCGATGCGGTAGATGCTCTGGAACGCAAGATAATTCACGAACGCGAAGCCGACCGCGGTGATCAGCGTCTGGCCGATCCAGTACCAGCGCGGCAGCCGGATTCGACCGACGGACAACACCGCAGTGGCCAGGATGACGGCGAACGCGGGCAGGCCCAGCAGCGGGTTGGGGAAGCCGAGGAACTCGGCCTGCTCGGTGCGCATCACCGAACCGCACGAGAGGATCGGGCTGAAGTTGCAGCTCGGAATGTAATTTGGGTTCTTCAGTAGGTCGATCCGCTCGATCGACAGTGCGGCCGAGGCTGCCATGCCGAGGATTCCGCAGATCAGCATCACCCACGTCGACACGATGCCGAGCGGACGCAGCGCGGTGAGGCCACGTCCGCCGGTGTCGGGAACGTCAGCGTCGGGAATGCCGGTGCCGGGAATACCGGTGCCGGGGGCTTCGGTCGCCGTGACGGCCGCCTCCGCCTCGGTGGACACCGATGCGGCGACCTCGTCCCCGAGGTCGCTCGCGGGGCGATCGCTGTCGGTCACCGGGCAGCCTCGACGGCGGCGTTCACCTTGTCTTGCAGGTCGTTGGCGGTAGTGATCTCAACTAGTTCACCGTTAATCCGCAGGCTCGGCGTCCCCTTGAAGTCCGGCAGTGCCATGATCTTTTGGGAATTCTCGTTGATCCAGTTGCGGTAGGAGATCTCGGTGACGCAGTCGTCAATGCCCTCGACACCGGCATCCTTGGCGAGTTGGATCAGGACCGAGTTGTTCAGGCCCGAGCCGCCCTCCGGGGGCTGATTGGCGAACAGCAGGTTGTGGTATTCGAGCCACTTGCCGAACTCATTGCCCGAACCGGTCTTTTCCGCGACGCACATCGCGGCATTGGCGGCGCGAGATGAGTAGGCGGTCGTCGACGCGCGATCAAGCATGTTGATCGAGACGTAGTCGATGGCGACAGCGGGATTGGAGTGGAAGCCAGCCAGGGTCGGGCCCATCAGCTGCTCGAACTGATGGCATGCCGGGCACTGGAAGTCCTCGGTGACGGTGATGACCACCGATGGCGTGGTGCCCTGCGCTGCGGCCGTGATACGGATGGCGCCGTCGGTCACGACGGTCGGCACCTCGGTGCCGTTCTTCGAAAGATCCGCGTCCGACCCGGTCTCGGTAGTCTGGCCATCCTTGGTCGTCATGATGATCACGATGGCGGCGATCACGGCCAACACCACCACGGCAGCGATGGTCAACAGGATGGAACGACGGCGCTCGGCGGCGCGTGGGTCGATCACACGGTTACTCACGTCGGTTTCCTTCACATCACATGGCAGCCCGGTCGCGTTGGACAAGGCAGGTCGGGGACAACCCTACTGGGTTCACCTGAGAGAAGGGCAGCCTCGTCGGAGAGCGGGGCCGCGGGTGCCGGATCAGGCGGGCGTTACCCAGGTAGTGATGTCGGCGTGCACCACCTCATTGCCGTGGGTGTCGCAGATCCGGACCGAGACGATGACGTCGACGCCGTCGGTGATCGCGGTGAAGTCGATCGGTTCGGCGAGTTCGGCATGGGCCGTGAGCCGGGTCTTCGCCTTCGCGAGGTACTGGACGTTCATCGCTTTCGGGATCCAGCGGTGGGTGGTCGGGGTGGTGGCCTCCATCAGCATGCCCATGGCCGCCTCGGCGAGGTTGCAGGCGGCAATCGCGTGGAAAGTGCCGAGGTGGTTGTGAACGCCGAACCAGTTCGGGGAAATGACGCGGCAATAGCCGGGCCGCATCTCCTGGACGAGGGGCAGGACGGTGCCGAAGTACGGCACCCGCGCGACCATGCCGAGGGAAAAGAGGGTGTCGCCGAGGCGGTTGCCGGGAAGCCGCTTACGCAGCGCATACGTGGGCGAATCGGGGCTCATGCCCCGATCTTACTCTGGAGTCAGGTGCTCCGACGGCGGAAGGACACGCGCAACGCTTCGCGGTTCACTGCGGCGACGGCGGACAGGTCGATATCGGCCGGACACACCTGCGCACACTCGCCGAAGGTGGAGCACGGACCGAAGTCGTGATCGAGCTGGCCGGCGATCGCCCGGGCACGACGACCCCGCTCCTGCGCGCCGTACGTCAGCGTCGACAGGTGTGCCAACTTGGCTCCAGCGAACAAGTGCGCGGCGCCGTTCGGGCAGGCGGCCACGCATGCGCCGCAGCCGATGCAGGCGGCAAAATCGAGTGCGGTTTCGGCGGTGTCGTGGTCGATCAGCTCTGCGTCCGCGTCGGCGGCCTGCCCGGCGTTGACGGCCACATGCCCGCCGGCTTCGATCACTCGATCGAGGGCACTGCGATCGACGACAAGGTCGCGCACCACCGGAAAGGCGTTGGCGCGCAACGGTTCCAGGCGGAAGTGGGTGAGCTCGGGGAAACGGTTCAAATGCTGCAGGCACGACGGCGTGTTTGGCACTGGGCCGTGTGGGCGGCCGTTCACCGTGATGCCACACGCCCCGCAGATACCTTCACGGCAATCCGAATCGAAGGCGATCGGGTCGATGCCGTCGGCCACCAGCTGCTCGTTCAGCAGGTCGAGCACCTCCAGTAACGACATCTCCGGCGTCACCTCTGTGCGGTACGTCTCGAACCGGCCGACCTGGTGATGGTCGGCCTGCCGCCAGGCCTCGACGGTGATCTCCACTGCTGTCCTCCGTTCGGCGGGGCTATTGGTAGTTGCGGGTGGTCAGCGGGGTGGCCGCGAACTCGAGCGGCTCGCGGTGGCGGACCGCTCGGCCGTCGGCGGCAGTCTCCCACACCGACGCGAAGCGCCAGGCGTTGTCGTCGCGCAGCGCCTCACCGTCGGGGGTCTGGTGTTCCACCCGGAAGTGCGCCCCGCAGGACTCGTCGCGATCGAGCGCGTCTAAACACATCAGCTCGGCCAGCTCCAGGAAATCGGCGACCCGTCCGGCGCGCTCCAACTCCTGATTGAACTGCCCGGCCCCGCCGACGACGCGCAGATCCGACCAGAAGCGGTCGCGCAGCGTCGCGATCTCGCTGACTGCCCGGGTCAGCGAGGCCGCGCTGCGGGCCACTCCGACGCCGCGGTACAGGATCTCGCCGAGTTCCCGATGGAAGACGGCCGGGCCGGTGGTGCCGCCGATGGAGATGAGGCGGTCGATCCGTTCGGCCACCGCCGCGGTGGTGCGGAGCACGGCGGGATCGTCCTGGGCCAGCACCGGCTCGCCGAGTAGTCCGGCCAGGTAGTCGGGCACCGAGTAGGGCAGCACGAACCAGCCGTCGACGCAGGCCGACAGGAGCGAGTTGGCACCGAGCCGGTTGGCTCCGTGATAACCCCAACCGGCCTCGCCGCCGACAAAAAGCCCTGAGACAGAAGACATTTGGTTGTAGTCGGTCCAGAGTCCGCCCATGGTGAAGTGCGCGGCCGGGGCGATCCGCATGGGCACTGTGTACGGGTCCTCGCCGGTGGCGTCGCGGTACATGTCGAACAGATTCCCGTAGCGTTCGGCGAGCGTCGCGCGCCCCAGGCGGGCCAGGGCGTCAGCAAAATCGAGGTACACGCTGTTGCGCAGCGGGCCGACGCCGTGGCCGCTCTCGATCTGCTCGCGGGCCGCCCGCGACGCCACGTCCCGGGGGGTGAGATTGCCGTATGTGGGGTACTTGCGTTCCAGGTAGTAGTCGCGCTCGTCCTCCGGGATCTGCCCGGGCGCGCGGTGGTCGTCGGGCGCCGCGGGTACCCAGATCCGGCCGTCGTTGCGCAGCGACTCGCTCATCAACGTGGTCTTGGCCTGCCACGGCGCACTGACCGGCAGCGCCGTCGGATGGAACTGAACGAACGACGGCGAGGCCAGATACGCGCCCCGACGATGGGCCCGCCAGGCCGCCGTCGCATTCGAGTTCCGCGCCAGCGTCGACTGGTAGAACACCGTCCCGTATCCGCCGGTAGCCAGCACGACGGCGTGCGCGGTCTGCGCGCCGAGTTCGCCGGTCACCAGATCGCGCACGACGACGCCTTGCGCTCGCCCGTCGGCGACGATCAAGTCGAGCATTTCCTGGCGGGTGTGCAGAGTGACGGTGCCGGCAGCGACTTGGCGGAGCAGGGCCTGCGAGGTGGCGACCTGCAGCTGCTGCCCGGTCTGTCCGCGCGAGTAGTAGGTGCGCGAGACTTGCACGCCGCCGAAACTGCGGGTGGCCAAGGGGCCGCCGTACTCGCGAGCAAAAGGTGCGCCCAGCGCGTTCAGATGATCGATCACCCGCATCGATTCTTCGGCGAGCCGGAAGGCGTCGGCCTCGCGACCGCGGAAGTCACCGCCCTTGACGGTGTCGGTGACGAAGCGCGCAATCGAGTCGTTGTCCACCGTCCGGCCGCGCATTGCGTTGATACCGCCCTGCGCGGCGACGCTGTGCGCGCGGCGCGGCGCATCGTGAAAAGTGAAGGCGTGTACCTGATAGCCGAGTTCGCCGAGGGCAGCGGCACATCCGGCGCCGGCCAGGCCGGTGCCGACCACGATCACCGAGAACTTTCGGCGGTTCAGCGGGCCGACCAGGCGATAGCCGTCGCGGCGACGCTGCCACGCGGTGGCCGGATCACCGTCGGGTGTGTGGGGGTCGAGGTCGTCGCCGATTCCCGGAGCGCGCTTGGTCAACTGAAATACACCACCATGATTTGGGCGACGAGGACCTTGAAGATCATCGCGATCGGAAACAACGTGGCGTAGGCGACCGCGAGGCGCTGATCGGGCACCTTGTCCATCGCGTAGGCATACGGTGCCGGGTTGAGCTGGGAGCCGGTCAGGCCGCCGAGCGCGTTGGCGGTGCCGTTCTTGAGGATCGTGCGCAGGCCGACGATGCAGATCACCGCGTGGACCACGGCGATTGTCAGGCCGAGGATCACCAGGGCCAACGCATCGTCCTTCAGTGCGGTGACCAGCCCGCCACCGGCGCCAAGTCCGACGGCGGCGAGGAAGACCAGCAGCGAATACTGATTCAGGGTGCTCGACACGTTCCCGGGGAGGGTCCAGACGATCGGTCCGGTGCGGCCGAGGATGCCCAGGACTACACCGACGATCAATGGGGCGGTCGCGGTGCCCAAGGTGAGGGTGCCGCCGCCGGGCATTGGGATGGCCACGAAGGCGAGCACGAGACCGAGAGCGAGACCGATGGACAGGCCGACCGGATTGATGTCGCTGGCCTGGCGTTCGGAGTCGCCGAGTGCCTTGGCGATCTCCGGGAACTGGTCGCGCGGGGCGGTCACGCGCAGCCGGTCGCCGGTCATCAGCACCAGATCCGGGGTGGCGATGATGTCGACGTCGCCGCGCCGCACCCGGCTGACCGTGGCGTCGAACCTCTCGTCGAGCCGCAGGTCGTGCAGCGGACGGCCGCTCAGGGTGCGCTCGGAGAGCGTGATGCGGCGGAAGTCGATCGTGCTGCGGTCCATCCACGGCTCGCTGGTGGCCAGGCGGCCGAACTTGTCGGTGATCGCGTCGAAGTCGTCGGCGCGCGCGGTCAGCGTGAGCAGGTCGCCAGCGGTCAAGATTTGATCGTCGTGGGCCACCACGGTTTGCCCGGCGCGGGTGATCCGGGAGATCACTGCAGGGTGCGCGGCGGAGAACGCGGCGACGGTGAGGCCGGGGTCGGCGGTCAGTTCCAGGGTCTTCACGACGATGGGGACGGTCGGTTCGCTGTCTTGCGGCGTGGGCTTGCGGCGGCCGGCCGAAATTAGATACTGGCAGGCCAGGATGGTGAGGAAGACAGTGATTGGGTAGGCGACGGCGTAGCCGATGGCCGGGTCGACGACGGCTTCGCTGATCGGGACGCCGGTCTCGTCGAGCAACTGCCCCTGCACGGCGCCGAGCGCGGGCGTCGCGGTGCCGGCGCCAGCGAAGGAGCCCGCGATGGTGCCGATATCGAGCCCGAAGCCGCGGCCGACACCGAGCGCCACCGCAGCCATCCCGGTGATCGCGATCAGCGAGACCACCACCTGCTTCCAGCCGGTGCGGATCGCGCTGATGAACGCCGGCCCGGCCGCGATGCCCACCATGTAGCAGAAGACGCAGAGTGCCAGGCTGCCGACGATCGGCGGCAGCGCGATGTCTGGGTTTAGTGCCGACAGCGCCAGGGCGGCGAACAGTGCCCCCGCCGGGCCGAACGAGACGGGACCGAACGGGATCTTCCCGAACAGGCAGCCGACGGCGATGGCGAGGAACAGGGTGAGGAGCGGACTGTCGATCAACCACTGCATGTCAGGTCACTCCTTGCCTGCCGCGCCTGGGCCGTCACTGGATCCAGCCTGCCAGCACCGCGAGCGGAATGGAGATGTTTCCGATGGCGACAACGGCGGCGAACACTGCGGCGACCACGGCCCAGACTTGGCGCAGGTGCGCGCCGGTGGCGCCGTAGTCGGTGGCGAGCATCCACAGGCCGTGCACCAGGTGCAGGCCGAGCATAAGCATCACCAGCATGTAGAACAGTGCCATCGGCCACCGCTCGAAGCTCGCTACCAGATTGTCGAACGCATATGAGGTGGCCGGGGTCGTCGTCGTAAAGCTTTGCGGCGCCACCGGTTTGGTGCCGGTGGTCAGGTCGAGGATGTGCACGACGATAAAGACCAGCAGCACAACGCCGGTCCACGGCATCAACGTTGCCGGAATCCGCCGCCACCCCATGGCTCGCCGACGGTGCGGGCCTTTGGCTCGTCGGGCCCGGACGACGAGGATCGCGGACGCGCCCACGTGCAGCAGGAGGCAGATCAGCAGGACGATCCGAAAGATCCAGAGGGCGCCCTCGTACGGCAGCAGTGGTTCGGCCAGGGTTCGCAGCCAGTGCGCATACGCGTCGAAGTGCTCGGCCCCGGTGTACACCTTGAGGTTCCCGATCATATGGACCAGCACGAACAGGGCGAAGACCGTTCCGGTCAGTGCCATCGTCAGCTTGAGTGCGACATTGGATGGCCCCGGCGCGGGGCGATCGGGGATCGGCGCAGTGGCGTGCGGCATCGGGACCGCCGGGGGTAGCGGCGGGGCTGACAAACCCATGGCATGACGCTAACCCAGAATGCCGAGCATCGCTCGCTGGTTGAGTCGGGCGACGGCCCTCTCGGGTCCCTGAGCCTGTCGAAGGGCGTTCCCATTCGATGGTTGAGCGAGCGGAGCGAGTCGAAACCACTCCGTCGGATCGGACGCGCGGCTACTCGTCCAGGGCGCCGGTGGGGAGAAGTCGGCGGACGAGTTTGCCGGTGGGGTTGCGGGGGAGGTCCGCGACGAAGACGACGTCGCGCGGGACCTTGTAGCGCGCCAGATTGGACTTGACGTGCGCGCGCAGTGCGTCCGGGTCGGGCGTGGCACCGTCGGCCAGCACCACAAAGGCGCGCAGCCGCTTACCGAACTCGTCGTCGTCGACGCCGATCACCGCGACGTCGTCGACGCTCGGGTGCTCGGCGAGCAGGTTCTCCACTTCCTGCGGGTAGAGGTTCTCCCCGCCGGAGACGATCATGTCGTCGTCGCGGCCGGCGATGTGCCACAGGTTGTCTTCGTCGAAGTAGGCCATGTCGCCGGTGGACATATGGCCTTCCAGAATCTGCTTGTTGCGGCCATCGGTGTAGCCCTCGAAGGGGGCGCCGTTGCGCACAAACAGGCGGCCCTTCACATTCGGTTCGGTGATGCGCTGGTCGTTGTCGTCGAAGAGGACCATGTAGCTGGAGATCGGCGCTTGGCCGATGGTGCCGGGCGCCTTGCGTAGTTCGGCGGGGGTGGCGACGGCGGCGACGGCCACTTCAGTAGATCCGTAGAGGTTGTAGAGGACGTCGCCGAACTGGTCCTGGAACTCCTCGCACAGAGTCGGCGGAAGTGCTGACCCGGCGACCACCACGGACTTGAGGGAGGAGGTGTCGTACTTGTTGATCACCTCGGCGCCCAGCGCCAGAATCCGGTGCAGCATCGTCGGCACGGCGACCAGCATCTCGGCCTTGTTGTCGGCGATCGCCTGCAGGGTCTTCTCTGCATCGAAGCGGCGCAGCAGCACCGTGTTGCATCCCATCGCCGTACCTACCGCCCAAGTGGCGAAACCGGTGGAGTGGAACAGCGGCGAGACGATCACGAGGGCACCGCGGTAGGGGAACGCGATGCGATCCACTAGCAGCGCCGAGGTGAACGGGGAGAACTTGGAGCGCTGCGCGCCCTTGGGTAGCCCGGTGGTGCCACTGGTCAGAATCACCATGCCGCCCCACTTGTCCGGAGTCGGCGGCATTTCGGTGCGGCCGCCGGCGACCACGTCGTCAAGGGTCCGCACGTCCGGGCCGAACTGCCGATCACCGTCGGTCCAGGTGACGATGCGGGGCAGATCGGCGGGCAGACCGTCCACGAGGTCGGCGAACTCCTCATCGAACAAGATGGCCTCGAGCTTCTCCCGCTCGGCCACCTCGACGAACTGCTGCTTGCCGAAACCCGTATTCATTAATGCCAACCGAATGCCGGAGCGGCCCGCGGCGAACTGGGCGAGGGGGATGGCGCGGTGGTCGCGAGCGATGATGCCGACCACGCCGCCGGGCTTAATGCCTAGGTCAAGCAGTGTGTTGGCGAGGGCGTTGGACTGCCGATCGACGTCGCTCCAGGTGAGCATGCCGTGCTCGTCGGTGATGGCAGGCTGACCGGGGATGTCGGCGGCCTGATGGGCCATCACGGTGCTCATCGGACCGACGAGTTTGGTGTTCTTGAAGGTGTCGATGACACGTTTGGGGTTGCTGAGATCGGTGAGTTTCGCCTGCCGCAGGGCCCTGGAGGCTCCGAGGGTGTCGCGAATCTGCTCCAAGGTGCTTCCGAGCTTCGACATATGCGTCAGGTCCCCAACTCGCGGCCGCTCGCCACGTTTCTGTGATGTCCGATTTACCGTGTGTCGCCGGTCACGCTACTTGGCAAATGCTTCTAGCGCCAGGGCTGGTCGGCGGAATCTGCGCAAAAGTGGAAACAATCGTGTTCTGATAGTCGTCGCCGCGGCGACCCTCGAAAGCGTCATGGGCACTGAAGTGGAGGTATGGTCATAAGTATGCGCATTTCGCTCGTGATTCCTTGTTACAACGAGGCCGACCAGATTCGCGCCTGCCTTGACGCTGTCGCCGCTCAGGAGCGTCCATTTGATGAAGTTCTGGTGATCGACAACAACAGCACTGACGAGACGATGGCGCACGTCACCGAGTTTGCTGGTCGACTGCCGCTGCGGATCGTTGAGGAATCGCAGCAGGGCGTCGCGTGGGCGAGCCAGGCCGGATACGACGCCGCGGCAGGAGACGTCATTGCCAGGATTGACGCTGATACGCGTCTCGAGCCGGGGTGGACGGCAGTCGTCGAGAGCTGCTTGGTCGAGCATCCTGAAGTGGATGCGCTCGGTGGTGTGGCCTGGTTCTACGACAGTCCGGGATTCAATCTCCGCAAGGCGGCCATGGAGGGATCTGAGAAGTTTGGCGCGCAGGTGGCGGGCCGCCAGAGGATTCTTGCCGGCAACAACATGGTCATGCGTCGCGAGGCATGGATGCGCGCGAAGGGTTACGTCCGCAACCGCCCGCGCACGCATGAAGATATCGACGTGTCCTATGCGCTGGCCGAAGCCGGGTGTGACGTACGCAAGTTGCCGGGCATGGTTGTAGGCCTGTCCGCCAGGCGGTTTGCGAGCACATCGACGGTGCTGTCCGATTACCGACGGGCGGTGTTGCGGACGCAGAGGGTGCACGGGCAAACCAAAGATCAGGTGTTCTATCTGCTGGGCTGGCCGATCAACGTGGCAACCTGCGGTATCTGGGGGTACTACCTGCGCCGCAAACGCCTCGTCGAGTCGCGCACCTCGCCGGTGACTGACTAGTGCGATTTGAAACACGGGGTCGCCGTAGTGCATACTTGTCAGGTTGCCTCCTTGTGGGGCGATGAACTCCACCGGACCGCTTACGCGGAACCGGGCGTGTAACGCGTGCACTTTTTTGCTAAGTGATACGGCCACGACACGCCCGACCGCGGGTGCCGGGGGAAGCGTACAACGACGAATAGAACAGCGTTGATCCCGCCCGAATCTACGGGCGTTGGTCGAAGTGTGGCTCCGTTGCCGCCTGCAGCGCCTCGCGAAGAGGTCCGCGTAAGGGTGTGAGTCCACGCGGTGTTCTGTGCGTCGAGAGACATTTAGACGGAAGAGGACACAGCGTGGCGGGACAGAAGATCCGCATCAGGCTCAAGGCCTACGACCACGAGGCGATCGACGCTTCTGCGCGAAAGATCGTGGAGACCGTCACCCGTACGGGTGCACGAGTCGTCGGCCCGGTGCCGTTGCCTACCGAAAAGAATGTGTACTGCGTCATCCGTTCGCCGCACAAGTACAAGGACAGCCGCGAACACTTCGAGATGCGCACACACAAGCGACTCATCGACATCCTCGACCCGACGCCGAAGACGGTTGACGCGCTTATGCGCATCGACCTCCCGGCCAGCGTCGACGTCAACATCCAGTGACGGGGGACTAGGTAAATGAGCAATCAGACTGCAAAGAAGGGCCTGCTGGGCACCAAGCTCGGCATGACCCAGGTATTCGACGAGAACAACCGGGTCGTCCCGGTGACCGTCATCGCGACCGGCGGCAACGTCGTCACCCAGCTTCGTACCGACGAGCGCGACGGCTACAGTGCCGTGCAGCTCGCCTACGGCGCCATCGACCCGCGCAAGGTGAACAAGCCGGTTGCCGGCCAGTTCACCAAAGCCGGTGTCACCCCGCGCCGTCACCTCGCCGAGATCCGCGTCGCGGACATCTCGGACTTTGAGGTGGGCCAGGAGCTCGGCGCCGACTTGTTCACCGACGGTGTCAAGGTCGACGTGACCGGCACCTCCAAGGGCAAGGGCTTCGCCGGCGTCATGAAGCGTCACGGCTTCGCTGGCCTGGGCGCGAGCCACGGTGTGCACCGCGTGCACCGTGCTCCCGGTTCCATCGGTGGCTGCGCCACCCCGGGCCGCGTGTTCAAGGGCATGCGGATGGCCGGTCGGATGGGTAACGACAAGGTGACCACGCAAAACCTCACCGTCTACAAGGTGGACGCCGAGGCCGGTCTCCTGCTGATCAAGGGCGCGATCCCCGGCCGCAAGGGCGGCATTGTGGTGGTTCGCGACGCTGTGAAGGGTGGCGCCAAGTGAGCACCGAAACCACAACCAAGCTGACGCTGGACGTTCGTACGCCGGCTGGCGCGACCGACGGCTCCGTGGAGCTGCCGGCCAACCTGTTCGACGTGACCGCGAACATCGCGCTCATGCACCAGGTTGTCGTCGCCCAGCAGGCCGCAGGCCGTCAGGGCACGCACTCGACCAAGACCCGCGCAGAGGTCCGCGGCGGCGGCGCCAAGCCGTACCGCCAGAAGGGCACCGGCCGCGCACGTCAGGGCTCGACCCGTGCACCGCAGTTCGTCGGTGGCGGCATCGTGCACGGTCCGCAGCCGCGCGACTACACCCAGAAGGTCAACAAGAAGATGAAGGTCGCCGCCCTGCGCGGTGCCCTCTCGGACCGGGCGCGCAACGAGCGTATCCACGTGGTCACCGAGCTGGTCGAGGGGCAGAACCCGTCGACCAAGGCGGCCCGCCAGTTCCTCGCGGACATCAGCGATCGTCGTAAGTTCCTCGTGGTGTGCAGCCGCGAAGACGACGCCGCGCGCAAGAGCATCGCGAACCTGGAGAACGTGCACGCTATCGCGCCGGACCAGCTGAACACCTACGACGTTCTCGACGCTGACGAGATCGTGTTCAGCGTTCAGACGCTGAACTCGTTCATCGAGGCGAACACCAAGAAGGAGGCCTGACATGGCGACGCACGCTAACCCGCGCGACATCATTTTGGCGCCGGTGGTGTCGGAGAAGGCCTACGGCCTGCTGGAAGAAAGCCAGTACACCTTCCTGGTGCATCCCGATGCCAACAAGACCCAGATCAAGATCGCTATCGAGCAGATCTTTGACGTCAAGGTCGACAGCGTCAACACCGCCAACCGCGAGGGCAAGCGCAAGCGCACTCGCCAGGGCTACGGCAAGCGCAAGAACACCAAGCGCGCCATCGTGACGCTGCGCGACGGCAGCACTCCCATCGAGATCTTCGGGGGCTCGGTCTCCTAGACCGGGCGCTCTTAAGAGAGGGACTTAATTAACTATGGCTATTCGTAAGTACAAGCCGACAACCCCGGGCCGCCGCGGCTCCTCGGGTGCCGACTTTTCGGAGGTCACCCGTGACCATCCGGAAAAGTCGCTGGTCCGCCCCCTGCATGGCAAGGGCGGTCGTAACGCACACGGCCGGATCACCACCCGGCACCGCGGTGGCGGGCACAAGCGTGCCTACCGCCTGATTGACTTCCGTCGCAACGACAAGGACGGAATCAACGCCAAGGTCGCACACATCGAGTACGACCCGAACCGCACCGCGCGCATTGCGCTCCTGCATTACCTCGACGGCGAGAAGCGGTACATCATCGCGCCGAAGAACCTGAAGCAGGGCGACATCGTCGAGTCCGGCCCCAATGCCGACATCAAGCCCGGCAACAACCTGCCGCTGCGCAACATCCCGACCGGTACCCAGATCCACAATGTGGAGCTGCGTCCCGGTGGTGGCGCCAAGATGGCTCGCTCGGCTGGCGCTTCGATCCAGCTCCTCGGCAAGGAGGGTCCGTACGCGACCCTGCGTATGCCGTCGGGCGAGATCCGTCGCGTCGACGTGCGCTGCCGCGCCACCGTCGGCGAGGTGGGCAACGCCGAGCAGGCCAACATCAACTGGGGCAAGGCCGGCCGCATGCGC
>NZ_JBAQWU010000463.1:0-11041 GCF_049299075.1 Gordonia sp. (in: high G+C Gram-positive bacteria) | reverse complement strand
TGATCGCCCTGGTGGGCGGGATAGGACAATGATTGGTATGGCTGGACGGAAGCGGCATTCGGCGGAGGAGATCGTCCGGAAGCTGCGGCGGGCGGATGAGCTTGCTGCGGCGGGATCGACGGGTGAGCAGATCGCGGCGGAGTTGGAGGTGTCGGCGGCGACGCTCTACAACTGGCGGCGCAGCTACGGTGGGAGGGACCTCGACGCTGCGAGGGAGCTCAAGGACCTGCGGGATCAGAACGCCCGGCTCAAGCGGCTGCTGGCGGACGCGGAGTGAGAAGGACGCCTTGCGGGAGGTGGCTAAGGGAAAATTCTGAGCCCGGACGCCAATCGCGCCGCCGTGGACATGCTCGAGCAGGTGTTGGGCATGTCGGAACGGAGGGCGTGCAGAGCGGTCGGGCTCGCGAGATCGACCTATCGTCGACCGAAAGTCGCTGATACACCGCAGGATCCGGACACGGAGCCGCGCGGCTGGCTCCGCGAGTACGCGGTAAAGAATCGGTGTCACGGATTCGGGCATGTGTGGGCGGCGCTGCGTCATGACGAGGGCCGGCACATCAACAAGAAGAAGGTTCACAGGTTGTGGTCCGAGGAGGGTCTGCAGCGACGGGTCCGTTCGGCCCGCAAACGTGTGGGTGAGTCGTCGGTGCCACCGGCGGTTGAGGCTGATGCTCCGAAGGTGGTGTGGTCCATTGACTTTCAGTTCGACTCCACCGTCGACGGAAGGGCTATCAAGGTCGCGTCCGGGGTGGACGCGCACACAAAGCAGTCGGTGATCGACCTCGTGGACCGCTCGATCGACGCGCCGCGGCTGGTGCGTGAGCTTGAGCGGGCGTTCGCGGCCGCCGGCGGTCCCCCACAGGTGCTGCGGATGGACAATGGCCCGGAGTGGCGAGAGCTGCTCAACTGAAACCACTGGACGCGCCTGCTCGAAGCGCGGGTCGCGATCGGCGACTACAAGCAAGAGCACAACACGCGGCACCGGCACTCCTCACTGGGCTACCTGACGCCGAACGAACCACCTGGACTCCAGAGCAGGGTGGACTGACTATCGGGGACCTGCCAGCAGCGTGCGGGGTGGGGCCGCCGAGGGGCGAGGGTCGGCGCGTCGGTCCACTTCTCCTCGTGCTGGAGCATTATCGCCGCGACGGCGTCGCGGAGTTCGGGCGGCAGGTCAGATCGGACGGCTCCGGCGTTTTCGGATGCGGGCCGTAGTGGGCCGCCCTTAGCGCGGAATCTGCAATGCAGTGAAGCACGCGGCCGGGTCGACGTCGAGGCCGATCCGCTCCCACGCGGCGCCGATCGTCAGCACGGCGTAGGCGGAGGTGGGGAACTCGTCGATGTCGGCGGCGTCGTCGAGCAGCAGTGCGGTGCCAGGGAGGCCCGGGAAGTGGCCGACAACAAGCAGTGTCGTGGCGTCATCGGGGGCGTAGCTGCGGATCGCCTCGAGGATGTTCTCGGGCGTGTTCTCGTAGATGTCTTCGGTGTAGATGGTGGCCACGTCGATCCCGGTGCGGGACAGGGTCTGCCGGGTGCGTTCAGCGGTCGAGCAGATGACGGCATCGACATCCAGACCGTCGTTGTCCATCCACTCGCCGGCCAGCGCGGCCTGGCGGCGGCCGCGCTCGTTGAGGGGGCGGTCGTGGTCGGGGACACCAGCCGGATAGTCGGACTTGCCGTGACGCAGCAACACCAGGGTGCGGGGCGGCGTGGTCCTGCGCTGCGGAACGGTCATGCGGTGCGGGCCGACGTTTCGGTAGCGGCCGAGGCGGCACTCATCTCCCGCAGGATCCGGGCGGTGTCACGCCAGGCTGCGGCCTCTTGCATGTAGAAGTCGTGGCGCTCAGAGGTGGCGCCACCGCGAGCCTCCTCGGCCAGCTCCCGCAGTTCCAGATACTCGTCGTAGCAGTGGGTGACCAGGGCGTTGATCCGCTCGCCGCGGCACGCCAAGGTGATCTCGTCGCTCGACAGCGTCGTGAGGCTTTCCAACTGAGTTCGATACTCCATGTTCCGACGGTAGACCGCAGTGCCGACAAAGCAGTGGAGGCGGATCCGAACTGCGACCAGGATGAGAGAAAATCCTCAGGGCGCGTGAGGTAGTTGGTCCGGTTCGGTAGGCAGGCGGCGGATACGCTAGAGAAGATGCACATCTGGGTACCGGCACTGCTTGCTGTGCTGGCCGCTGCCCTGATCGCCTCGGGCACGGTGCTCCGGCAACGGGCGTCCTCGCGCAGTGGGACGATCACCAAAGGATGGTGGTTTGGAGCGATCATCGCCGTCATCGGGTTCGGCTTCCAAGCCTGGGCGCTTGGCCTCGGATCCATCCTGTTGGTGCAGCCGCTCGTAGTGTTCGCGGTGCTCTTCGCCCTACCCCTCGAAGCGAGAATTGACCACCGCAGGCCGTCGACGATGGACTGGGTGTGGGGCGGCGTGCTGGTCGGCTCGGTGATCGTGTTCCTGCTGATCGCACAACCGGAACCGTCGCAGCGCCGGGCCTCACACATGCTGCTGGCGATCACCGTGACGGTGCTGGTCGTGGTCCTCATCGGCCTCGTGGCCTTTGCCGAACGCTGCACCAACCCGCACCACAAGGCGCTGTGCTACGGACTCGCCGCCGGTGCGCTGTTCGGTATCGCGGCACTGCTGGTCAAGTCCGTCGCCATGCACCTCATCGACGAACCGACCAGGGTGCTGCTGCACGCCGACATCTATCTGCTGACAATCGTCATTGTGCTCGCAGTGATCGCGCAACAACGGGCCTTCGGGGCCGGCGATATCCAGACGTCGTTCCCGGCCATGAACGTGATGGAGCCCGCGGTGTCGATGGCACTCGGCGTGATCCTGCTCGGCGAGAACCTGCGCGTGGGGATCGGTAAGTCGACCATGCTGATCGCGATACTGCTGCTGGCGGCCGTCGCCGTGGTGAAACTCGCCAAGCACTCGGCTATCCGCGGAGAAGCCCGAGACGACGACGTGCAACAGCGCAACGATACGGAGCCGCGCGCTGTTGAAGCGTGACCCCTCGACAAGCTCGGGGAGCGGCGGGGCTGAGTTCGGGGAGCGGTGGGGCTGAGCGGGTGAACTACTCGGCGATGACGGCCTTGAGGGTCTCGGCCCACTCGGCGCCAGCGTCGGCCGGCTTCACCGTGGAACTCGCGTCGTGGCGGAAGTGCTCGCCGACCTGGGTGGCACCCAGCTTGCTGAGCATCTCGGCCATGATCTCGCCGCCGCGGTTGAAGGTGTCGTCGTACACCGAATCGCCCATGCCGAAGACGGCGAAACGCATCCCCGCCAGATCGGGCTTGACGTCGTCGAGTTCATCGGCGAACGGCAGCGCGCCCGACGGCAACTCGCCCTCGCCATAGGTCGAGCAGATCACCACGAGAAAGTCGTCGGTGTCCAAGTCCTCGGCGGCGTAGTCGGCCATATCGTAGATCGAGGGATCGAAGTCGGCGGCGAGCACGTCGGCGATCGCATCGGCGACCAGCTCGGCCGTGCCGGTCTCAGTGCCGTAGAGGATGACTGCGGACATGATCGGAAACTCTCCTACCTCGTGGAATAACGAAAATACGGTAGCGTAACCGCGCCGAATCCGTCGAATCTGGTGCGGGGCCTAAAGTCCCGAAACCGCCTGGTCGTGGTGCCTGGGCCAACCGGTGGACCAGGTGAAACGATACCGCCACAGCCGCGCCGCCTGTGATTGAGGTCTCGACGGATTCGGGCGAGTCGTGCGGCCGCGCGCGCGTTCCTATTGATCCAGCTGGTCCGGTGTGGTTCGCTAACCCAGCCCTCCCCGAATAGTCGGGGAGGCTACTTAGAGGAAGGACCCGTCGTGGACTGGTCGAATTTCTGGAATGTCATCTGGTACACGGTGCTGGTGTTCGCGTTCATCGCGTACTTGATCGTGCTGTACATGATCCTGGTGGACATCTTCCGCGACCATAAACTGGCCGCTGGCTGGAAGGTGCTGTGGATCATCTTCCTGGTGATCCTCCCGTACCTCACGGCGTTCGTCTATGTGATCGCCCGCGGCCCCGGCATGGCGCAGCGCCAGCAGGCCGCCAATGAGTCAGCCAATGCCCAGGCGCGCGAGTACATTCGCCAAGCCGCTGGTACCGCCAGTCCGGCCGATCAGATTGCGACAGCAAAGCAACTGCTCGACGCCGGCACCATCACGCAGGCTGAGTTCGACGCAATCAAGGCCAAAGCGCTCGTCTGATCTGGGGGTGGTTTCGACACCCCACTCACTTCGTTCGCGCGGGCTCAACCTTCGGTGAGGAGCTCAACGAGCGACGGAGACCAGTAGTCAGCATGCCCGGCGATCCCACTAGGGGGTCGCCGGGCGTTTTGCATCGGCGGATGTGCCGGCCGGGCAGGGGCCTCAGTTGCGTACCGAACTTGCACTGTGATCTAGTTTGCTCCGTTGCCATCAAAGTGACACGACTCACTGTCAGTTCGAGAGGACTCCCATGATCCGCCTGCCCTTCGGCGCCCGTCGCCGTGCAGAGAAGACGACGAGCCGCCGCGGCCTGAAGGTCGGCGTCGTCGCCGGCGCCGCCACCATCGCCCTCGGCGCGACGATGATCGCGCCGGTGGGCGACGCGAATGCGGGCCAGTCCATCCTCGGGATTGATATTCCGTCGTCGTCGGGTATGAAGAACAACCCCGCGAACTTCCTGGGCAAGATTGTTGGCGGTGCAGTCAACAATGGCGTATCGCAGGAGATCGCCAATCAGTGGCGGATCGAGATCTGCGGTAGCAGCAAGAAGATGACCAGCGACGACGGCAAGGCCATCGCCGATTGCGTGAAGTCCACCGGCACAGGTATCGCGATGGTGGTCCCGGGCTCGATTGAGCTGACTCCGAAGGCTGTCTACGACCCACTTCAGAAGGGCTCAATGAGCCTGAATGACCTCCTTAAGTGGCTCGGTCTCGGTGGCTTCCCGACCCTCAAGGGCGCTGACACCCCCTTTGGCGCGGCCACAGTGATCGGTGACGGCTTCCAGTTTGCGCTGGCGCAGACCGGCGGCAAGGCGACGGCGATCTCGTACCTGCCGCTGAGCCTCGCGACCGCTGGCGCGAGTGGCGGACGGACTGCGATCTCGTTCGCGGTCATCGGCATGGCCAATGCCTGGACTACTGATAACACGCCGATCAAGGTGCTCGATTCCACGATCATTACGCTGCCCGGCATCAAGTCGGTCAGTTGCTTCGGAATGCTCACCGCTGCCTACGCTGAGGATGCAGGAGCCTGCGTCAACGTACTCGGCACGTTCGACAGCAAGCTCGATCTGACCAAGAAGCTTCCCGAGCTTCAGTTCGCGCTGACCAACCCGGTCGGTGCCTTCATGAATCCGCAGGACGTGTTCACCGAGTTCATCGGCCAGGTGTTCGGTAGCCAGGGATTCAACCCCGCGACCCTCTTCACCGACGACATCGCGCGACTCTCGCTCGGTGGCGACAACCTGCTCTCCGTGACGAGCGACTACGGCCTCCAGCAGATTGGCGGAGCTGCCAAGGGTGCGATCGCCCTCAACTGGATGGGCGCCACCGTCTACCTGCTGCCGCCGGCTGCCGTGAACGGCAAGAAGTCGGCCAACCTGTTTGGCTTGCCGCAGTTCAACTTCAACAACGTCGGGCTGAGCGACCTCTCGAACATCATCCCGTCGGTCAAGACCGGACAGTTCAAGACGCCGGTGTTCGGCACCAACCTTGACGGGATCGACACCGGCTCGCTGACGTCGGGCCTGACGTCGACTGCGACGAACCGGTCGGTGCCGAACGGCACGTCGGACTACAGCCTGACCGGTGGTGCGAAGAAGCGCGCTACCGAGCCCGTCATCGACGCCCCGGTGGTGGACCTGACCACGTCGTCGTCGAGCACGTCGAGCACGTCGAGCACGTCGTCGAACACGGAACTGGCGCCGATCGGCTGATCGCCGCCCCACCGCAACAATGCCTCCCGGAACTCCGGGAGGCATTGCTCGTTGGCCCGCGCGGAGCGTTCCGGCGGCGGGTGTGTCCGTCTACAGTGAAGCCAACGGAAAGGGGAGCCGATGGCGACGCGGGTCGACAGCTGGATCTGGGGCATTCGGCTGACCAAAACGCGGTCGGCCGCCGGGGCGGCGTGCCGCGCCGGACACGTCCAGGTCAACGGGGTCTCCGCAAAGGCCGCCACCACCGTCGGAATCGGCGACGAAGTGCGGGTGCGACTGCACGGACATGAGCGGATCGTCGAAGTAGTGAAGCTGATCAGCAAACGGACGTCCGCGCCGCTGGCCGCCGAGTGCTACATCGATCGGAGCCCGCCCCCACCGCCGAAGGAGATCATGGCCAGCATTCCGCGTCGCGAGCCCGGAGCGGGCCGCCCGACCAAACGTGATCGCCGCCAACTCGACCGGATCCGCCCCGGCCCACTGCTGATTCTCGCCGTCGCCGGTAGCCTCCTGCTCGGCGCGTGCGGCGGGGGTGGCAACGCCGACGGCGGCGGCAGCAACGAGCCCGGGCGGCTCCCGAAAGCTGGCACCGGGCCGGAGTTCAAACGCTGCGGCGGCCTGAGCACCGAAGAAGTGGAACGATTGACCACCTTCAGCGGGCTGAAACTATACGTCGACAACACGTCGGCCTGCGAATGGCGCCCCGGCGGTTTGCGGGACGCGCAAGTGGCGTCGTGGAACTGGTACCGCGGCTCGCCGATCGGCCGTGAACGTGGCCTCGAGCAGCTCACCCGGGAAAACCCCACCGTCGATTACGAGACTGCTGGCCACCCCGGTTTCTTGACCCAACACCCGAACGTGTGCGAGGTGGGCGTGCAATTCGAGAACGACTTCATCGAAATCTCCGTCGCCGACCGGTCCGCGCAACTCGGCGGCGACAGCGTCTCCCCGGAAACCCTGTGCAATGCGGCCAAACAACTCGCCACGATGTCCGTGGAGCGTGCGTCATGACACGACTATCAAGGCACTCCCGCCGACCGCTGGCCGCTGCCGCAGCGTGTGCTGTGCTGCTCGCGGTGTCCGCGTGCGGCGACGACTCGTCGCCCGGCACCGACCCGAACATCGCCTACCAGACCGGGGTGGTGCAGGGCGATGTGGACACCAGCAGATTCGAGGGTCTACTCACCGAATGCGAGATCCTGCCACCGGCACAGATCGCCGAAACCGTCGGCGGACAGTCTGCGCAGGGGAGCTTTGTGGGTGCGCTCTGCCGCTGGGTAGTGACCGGCGGTGACACCGTGGACGTGACGCTCAACTGGTGGGAGTGGGGCAACATCAACCTGGAGAAGCAGACCGCGCAGAATCTCGGCTTCACCACCGAAAACATTCAAGTGCACAGTATGGCCGCGTTCACCTCACGTGATCCCGCTCGGCCGGAGATGTGCGGGGTGACGGCCAAATCGCCGGGCCGCGGCGTGCTGACCTGGTGGGTGGAGCCGCACGGCGCCGCTGGCGGCGACCCCTGCGAGGCGCCGAGGAAGCTGATGGAGCTGGTGCTCGACCGCGCCAGCTGATCGGCGTTGGTGGGGTGGTTTCGACACCGCACTCACTTCGTTCGTGCGGGTTCGGTCGGCGAGGGGGACCCTTCGACAGGCTCAGGGAGCCTTCGACAGGCTCAGGGACCCTTCGACAGGCTCAGGGAGCAGGGACGGCTCAGGGAGCAGGGACGGCTCAGGGGGCTACGGGGGGATGTGGAAGACGGAGATGGCGGCGGCGGTGACCAGCTCGTCGTCGTCGCCGGGGATCATCATCCACACATAGAGGCAGTCGTCGATGCGCTTGCGGCGCAACATGATCGGCGTGCCCGGGGTGATGGGGCGCAGGTACTCGATCACCATGCGGTGCGGCACATCGAGCAGATCTGGGTGGCTAACCAGCTCATCCTCCACCGCCTCCAGGTAGGCGGCGTTGTTCAAATGCTTGAACGGGTCAAAATCGGTGATGCGCAGAACGTGCTCACGGTCGGGTAGAGCCAGCTCCGCCAGCGCAGGGGCGTCGGGGTTCATCGACCGCCAGCGCAGCCGATGTTCGTCGGTCATGGTGCACAAGAACTCGTACATGTCATCGCTGATCCGGGACGGCATACCTTGCTCGTTCACGTTGATCCAGAAAGCGACCGTCTCCACCAGACCGTTCGGGCGCGGCTCGGGATTGAACTTGTTGGTCTGACTCTGCGCGCGCAGCCGCACCCGCATATCGGTCCAGCGGGTAGAGAGCGCGCCGCACCAGCGCTCGGCCACGAAATCCGCCGGCCACGTGATCGGCTCCAGTACGTCGATCACCGTGCGCCGCACGATCCAGAATGGATCGGTGGCGGCGTACTCCATGGGGGCGATGTTGTCGTTCGCGATGTCCTGCAGGTAGCGCGCCAGGCCGTCGAGCCGCACCCGCATCTCCTGATCGATATCGCCGGTGCGTACGCGGTAGGTCTCGGCGAAGAACTCCGCACCCGGCTTTCGGTCGGTAAGCGGGGCGTACTCGGGGGCAAACTCCGAGGTTGGCGTCGGTAGCGGCACGGGCGGAGCCTTTCGTGGATGCCAGAGGCAGGTGACCTACGTTACGCTGAAGCAGAAATTAGAACATGTTTCATTTGAGGAGCTGGTGATGGCACATGTAATCACCCGACCGTGCTGCAACGATGGCAGCTGCGTCGAGGTCTGCCCGGTGAACTGTATTCACCCAACGCCGGATGAACCGGAATTCCTGACCGCGGAGATGCTTTACATCGATCCGGACACCTGCATCGACTGCGGTGCGTGCATCGACGAGTGCCCGGTCAGCGCGATCTTCCCAGACGACGAGCTCGACGCGAAAGATGAGCCGTACCTGCAGATCAACGCCGATTACTACAAAGACCACGACGTCGAGGGCGGCATGGCGCAGCCGGTGAAGCTGCCCCGCCTGCCCGAGGGCGCGCAACTGCGCGTGGCTGTGGTGGGCGCCGGACCGGCCGCGTTCTACGCCGCAGGCATGCTGGCCCAGAACGCGCAGATCGGCGTCGACATGTTCGACCGCCTGCCCACCCCCTACGGACTGGTACGCGCCGGTGTCGCGCCCGACCATGCCAAGACCAAAGGTGTCGAGGAGACCTTCGCCCGCACCGAGAAGCGGCGGAACTTCACCTACCACCTCAACGTCGACGTGGGCACGCACATCACCCACGACGAGCTCGCCGCCCGCTACGGCGCGATCCTGTACGCCGTCGGCGCACCGCACGACCGCAGGCTCAACATTCCGGGCGAAGAACTGGTCGGCTCGTTTGCGGCCACCGAGTTTGTTGCCTGGTACAACGGGCACCCCGGTTACGCCGACCGCACCTTTGACCTGTCCGGCGAGCGGGGAGTGGTGATCGGCAACGGCAACGTCGCCCTGGACGTCGCCCGCATTCTGCTCGAGGATGAGGCGACGCTTGGCGCCACCGACATCGCCGACCACGCCCTCGCCGCGCTCAACGATTCGTCGATCCGCGAAGTGGTGGTGCTGGGCCGCCGCGGTATCGAGCACGCCGCCTTCACCAACGCCGAATTCCTGTCCCTCGGTGACCTGCCCGATATTGACGTGGTGATCGACCCGGCCGAACTGGCGCTGTCGCCGCAGGCGCAGGCCGCGCTGGACGAGGGCACCCTGGACTCCACCATCGCCACCAAGATTCGGCTGGCCCGCGGCTACGCCGAGCGGTACGACGAGCTGTCGGGCGACTCGGGCAACAAGCGGATCGTCTTCCGCTTCCTCACCTCGCCGCTGGAGATTCTGGGCGACGGTGCGGTGAGTACCGTGCATTGCCTGCGCAACCAGTACGCCGCCACCGGTGCGGCCGCGCCCACCAGCGAGACCCTCGATCTCAAGGCGACGGTGGTGGTGCGTTCGGTGGGCTATCGCGGACAGCCGATCCCGGGTCTGCCGTTCGACCGGGACCGCAATGTGGTGCCCAACGACGACGCGCGCGTCACCGACGGCCACGACGGCCCGGTCCTGCCCGGCCTGTACGTGGCCGGCTGGATCCGGCGCGGACCGACCGGCGGCATCGGCCGCAACCGACTGTGCGGTGAGCAGGCCGCGACGGCCATCATCACCGACTTTGCTGCCGGGGTGCTGGCTGAACCGGAAATCTCGGCCGACGACGTCGCCGACCTCGTCGTCTCCCGCGGCGCGGACCGGGTGGACCTGGCAGGTTGGCAGCAGATCGATGCCGCCGAGCGGGCTGCGGGCCGGGCGGCTGGCCGCCGTAGGGTGAAGCTCGTGAGTGTTGAACAACTGGTGGTCACCGCACGCAAGTCTGACAATGAAGGCTGACCCCCCGCTGCGGATCGCACTGCTCTCTTACCGCAGCAAACCGCACTGCGGTGGCCAGGGCGTGTATGTCCGCCACCTCTCGCGGGAGCTGGCCCTGCTGGGCCACCGCGTGGAGGTTTTCTCGGGGCAGCCCTATCCGGTGCTCGATCAAGCGGCCCTGGACGCCGGGGTGACGCTCACCGAAGTGCCGAGCCTGGACCTGTACGGCGAACCCGAACCGTTCCGCACCCCCCGCGTGAGCGAATACCGCGACTGGCGCGATGTGCTTGAGGTGGTGATGATGTGGACGGCCGCCTTCGGTGAACCGCTCACCTTCAGCCTGCGGGCGGCGCGGCTGCTGAAGGGCCGCCGCGCCGACTTCGACGTGGTGCACGACAACCAGTGCCTGGGCTACGGACTGCTCTCGATCAAGCGGCGCGGCTTCCCGCTGGTGGCGACCATCCATCATCCGATCACCCAGGACCGGACGCTCGCGGTGCGCGCGGCCAAAGGACTGAAGAAGATCAGTGCCTGGCGCTGGCATTCGTTCCTGGCCATGCAGGGTCGGGTGGCCCGCAGGCTGCCGTCGCTGCTGACCGTCTCCAAAACCAGCGAAGACGACATTCGCAAGGCCTTCGGTGTGCGGGAGAACCGGCTGGTGACCATCCCGCTGGGCGTGGATGTGGATCTGTTTACCCCGGGCACCGACACCGTGCCCGGACGCATCGTGTGCGTCGCCAGCGCCGACGCCCCACTCAAGGGCGTGTCCTTTC
>NZ_JBAQWU010000462.1:0-4930 GCF_049299075.1 Gordonia sp. (in: high G+C Gram-positive bacteria) | reverse complement strand
ATGTCACCGGGGCGCTCGGCTTTTGTCTGTTGGCGGTGTGGGTCGATCCGCGGCGCGGACCGGGGATCAGGGAGGATAGTGGACCGCATGACCACAACCCCCGCACCCGCTGCGCCGCCGATTGACTGGCCCTACTATGGCATCGGCCCAGCCGGTGCAGTCAAGCGTGTCTTTCGGAAGTACGCGACCTTCACCGGTCGTGCCAGCCGCGGCGAGTACTGGTGGTGGATCCTGTTCCACGGCATCGTCGACGCGATTCTGCTGGGGCTGGCCTACACGGTGGGTGTCAATTGGCACATCGTCGGCGACGACGACGCCATCGGCGAATTCACTGCATTCGGCATCATCGCGCTGATCGTCTTCGTTATCTGGGCACTGGCCACTATCGTTCCGACGATCGCCGTGACAGTCCGCCGCCTGCACGACGCCGGCTTCTCCGGCTGGTTCTACCTGCTGACGCTGGTCGGTCCGCTGAGCATCGTGGTCTTCATCATGTGTCTCATCGCGACCTCCCCCAACGCGGTCCGCTACGGACCGCCTGCCCCGGCGGGCTACGCTCCGCCTGTCTATCCGCAGAATCCGCAGGCCTGAATCCCTGATATCCCGACAAATGCTCAGCGCCCCGGCAAGAAATCGCCGGGGCGCTGAGCGTATCAGTGGTGGAACCTGGCGTTGCTAGCCCTTGCTATCGCCGGTACCGGTACCCGCGCCGCCGCGACGGCGGGCGGTGCGGGCGACGTTCTTCATCTTCGCGCCCTTGGGCATCGGGCCCTTCGGCATGGCAGGTCCGGACGCACCCTTGCTCTTCAGTGCCGCCAGACGTCCGTCCAGGGACTCCATCTGCTCTTTACTGATGTTGCCGGGCAGCTTTTTGATGTGCGACTCCAGCTTGGACAGCGGCACTTCGCCCTCGCCATTGCCGACGACGATCTCGTAGATGGGGGTGGTGCCGACCACACGTGCGATCTTCTTTTTCTCCTGCGACATCAGCGGACGGACTCGGGTGGCCGAGCCCTCACCGACCAGGATGATGCCGGGCTTGCCGATCACGCGGTGCACTGCGTCGAGCTGGGTGGTGCCCACGACGGCCTGCTGCACGCGCCACTGGCCGCGCATGTTGCCGATCGCCCAGCCCGCCGCACCCGGTTGGCCTTCGGCCTTCTTGTAGACGCTCTTGGACACTCGGCGGCTGAACAAGATGAAGGCGCCGAGGATGCCGAACAGAATGCCAAGCACCAGCATGAACCACAGGCCGCCGAAGACGAACTTGCCGAACAGTGCGAAGGCTGCGGCCACCACCACAATGACCGCGATCATCAGCGGGATGAGTGCCTTATCGTCCTTGCGTTGCATGGTGAACGCCTGCCAGATCTGCTGGCGTTGCTGCTTGGACGCCGCTTTGCGGGCGGCTTTCGCGGCCTTTTTGGCCTCTTTGCTGGTGTTGTCGGAGGGCTTTGCCATGCCGCCCAGTCTACGGTGTGCCGGGAACTACTGAGCCATGCGGTGCAGGACTGACGACGCTTCCTGCGCGGCGGCGCCTTCGGTGGCCAAATGGGCCATCGCCGGGTCGAGTGGGCGACCGTGCTTAGCCATCGCTTGCGCGTACAGCCGACCCGCGCGGTATGACGACCGGACTAGCGGCCCGGCGAGCACCCCGGCGAAGCCGAGTTCAGTCGCGTAATCGGAATGCTCGACGAATTCTTCGGGGTTCACCCAGCGTTCCACCGGGTGGTGGCGCGGTGACGGCCGCAAGTACTGGGTGATGGTGACGATGTCGCAGCCGGCCTGATGTAGATCGCGCAGTGCCGACTGCACCTCGTCCGGGGTCTCACCCATCCCCAGGATCAGGTTCGATTTGGTGACCAGACCGAAGTCGCGGGCCTGGGTCAGCACGTCCAGTGAGCGTTCGTAGCGGAAGGCCGGGCGGATTCGCTTGAAGATGCGGGGGACCGTCTCCAGATTGTGCGCGAGTACCTCGGGCCGGGCGTCGAACACCTCCGCCAAAAGGTCCGGCTTGGCGTGGAAGTCGGGGATCAGATTCTCCACGCCAGTACCCGGGTTGTACTCGTGGATCTTGCGTACCGTCTCGGCGTACAGCCAGGCACCCTCATCGGGCAGATCGTCGCGGGCCACCCCGGTGATCGTTGAGTAGCGCAGTCCCATCGCCTGCACGGACTCGGCCACCCGCCGTGGCTCATCAGTGTCGAGGGGGGCGGGTTTGCCGGTGTCGATCTGACAGAAGTCGCAGCGGCGGGTGCACTGCTCACCGCCGATCAGGAAGGTGGCTTCGCGGTCTTCCCAGCATTCGTAGATATTGGGGCAGCCGGCTTCTTCGCACACCGTGTGCAGGCCCTCGCTGCGAACCAGGTTCTTCAGCTCCGTGTATTCCGGGCCCATCGACGCCCGGGTCTTGATCCACTTCGGCTTGCGCTCGATCGGGGTCTGGGCATTGCGCACTTCCAGACGGAGGAGTTTGCGGCCTTCGGGAATCGGGGTAGCCCCGTCGGAGGTTGTCACTGTATCGATCCTACGCTCGGTGAGATGGTGCAGTCTCAGGCATCAACGCTTGCTCGGCGTCCAAACATTCCTGGACGTGCGTGGCCACGGTGGGCAGGGTGTCGCCGACGGCTAGCGGAGTGCCGAGCTCGGCGGCCAGGGAGGTGACGCCGGCATCGGCGATGCCGCACGGAACGATCGCGGAGAACACCGACATGTCCGGGTCGACGTTGAGCGCGAAGCCGTGCAGGGTGACGCCGCGTGAGACGCGGATACCGATCTGACCGAGCTTGCGCGCACTGTGGTCATCGGTGATCCAGACGCCCGAACGGCCGTCGACGCGCGTGGTGGCCACTCCAAGGTCGGCGCAGACGACGATCAGCGCCTCCTCGAGACGACGGACGTAATCCACGACGTCGAGTGGTTCGGCGAGTTTGATGATCGGGTAGCCGACCAGCTGGCCCGGACCGTGCCAGGTGATCCGGCCGCCGCGGTCGACGTCGATCACCCGCGCGCCGTTCACCGGCCGATCGGAGTCTTCGGTGCGTTTGCCCGCCGTGTAAATCGACGGATGCTCCAGCAGGAGCAGCAGGTCGTGATCGAGTTCGCCGGAGGCGCGCTGCGCGGCGAGATCGTGTTGCAGGGTGTACGCGGTCTCGTAGTCGACGACGCCGAGGTCGCGGACCTCGATCGGCGCGGTGCTGGCGCGCGCGGAGCCGTTACGCACCGGAGTATTCCAATGCGGCGGGCAGGGTGGGGTGCGCGAAGACGAAACCGGTGTCGGTCAGCACGGCCGGTTCCACGCGGGACGAGGTGAGGACCAGATCGTCGACGAGCTCACCGGCGGCAAACCGGGCGAGGGGAGCGGGCACCCGCAGGAGTGAGGGGCGACGCAGCCGTCGGGCCAACTGCTCGCTGAAGTCCCCGTACCGAACTTGTTGTGGCGCAGCAAGATTCACGGGACCGGAAATGGTGTCGTTGGTCAGGACATGGATCAGTGCGTTGACCGTGTCCGGCAGCGAAATCCAGGAGAAAAACTGCTGGCCGTCGCCGATCGGACCACCGAGGCCAAGCCGGTACAACGGACGCAGCCGACCGAGCATGCCGCCGTTGCGGGCGAGCACCGGCGCGGTACGTAGCACCGCCACCCGCGCGTCGCCAGCGCCGACGGTCGCGGCCTCCCAATCGACGGCGAGGCTGGCGAGGAAGCCCGAACCTGGCCCGGCGGACTCGGTGACGGCCACGTCGCCGGTGTCGCCGTAAAAGCCGGTGGCACTGGCGCTGAGGAAAGTCGGCACCCCGGCGTCGTGCACGGCTTCGGCGAGCACGGCGGTTGGGGTGATCCGGGAGTCCCGGAGCTGCTGCTTAAACGAGCCGCTCCACCGACCGTTGCCGAGATTCTTTCCACCCATGCTGATCACAGCGCCGACGTCGGTCAGTGCCGCCGGCGGAACCCCGAAGGTCTCCGGATCCCAGCGAACCTGATCGGCACCGGTCACCCGGTCACGAACCAGCCGGGTCACCCGGTGTCCGGCACGGCCGAGCGATTCGACGAGTGCCGAACCGATCAGCCCGCTGCTGCCCGCGACGACGATGTGCATACCCGAAATCCGCCCCCGCTCCGGTGACTACAGGCCGAGATCGGCGGCGAACTCGCCGCCTTCCAGCCGCTGACGCACGGTGGTGAGGAAGCGCCCGGCATCCGCACCGTCGACGAGCCGGTGGTCGTATGTCATCGGCAGGAAGGCCATCGGCCGGGCCGCGATGGACTCGGTACCGTCGGCGGCGGTGAGCACCACCGGACGTTTGACGATGGCGCCGGTACCGAGCATGGCGGCCTGCGGCGGCACCAGGATCGGGGTGTCGAACAAGGCGCCGGCACTGCCGATGTTGGTGATGGTGAAGGTGCCACCAGCGAGCTCGTCCGGACGCAGATCACCCGAGCGAGAGCGGGCGGCGATGTCGGCGATGGCGCGGGCCAGGCCGGACAGTGACAGATCGTCGGCGTTGTGAATCACCGGCGAGAGCAGACCCTGCGGGGTGTCCACGGCAATGCCCAGATTCACGTGCGCGTGGTACGTGATCTCCTTCTTCGCTTCGTCGATCGAGGCGTTCACGTTCGGGTGCATCTTGAGTGCCTCGACGACGGCCTTGGCGTAGAACGGCAGGAACGTGAGGTTCACGCCCTCAGCGGCAGCAAAACCGGCCTTCGCCCGCGCACGTAGCGAGGCGACCTTGGTCATATCGACCTCATGCACCTGGGTGAGCTGCGCAGAGGAGGCCAGCGACTCGCGGGTCTTGGCGGCGGTGATCTGGCGGATCCGGTTGATCTTCTGGGTGGTGCCGATCAGCGCGGCGAGGTCCGGGCTGGCGCCGGCGGACGGAGCAGCCGCCGATGGAGCAGCGGCGGGGGTCGCAGCGGCCGGTGCACTGG
>NZ_JBAQWU010000461.1:0-14804 GCF_049299075.1 Gordonia sp. (in: high G+C Gram-positive bacteria) | reverse complement strand
ACCATGCTCAACGAATACTGGGACGGCGCTTCGCCGATCGGCTGGAACGTCGATGACCCGACCCCGGTCGGCAAGTCCGTCGTGGCCCTGCTGTCGGACTGGCTGCCGGCCACCACCGGATCGATCGTCTACGTTGACGGCGGTGCCAGCCACAACACCTGGTTCCCCGATAACCTGCTGAGTTGACGTTCACCGCCCTGCTCTTCCTCTCGTTCGGCGGCCCGAACGAGCCCGCCGACGTCCGCCCGTTTCTGGAGAACGTGACGCGGGGTCGCGGTGTGCCGCCCGAACGGTTGGACGAGGTGGTCGAGCATTACCTGCATTTCGGTGGGGTGTCGCCGCTCAACCGGCTGAATCTGGAGATGATTGCCAGCCTGCAGGCCGAGTTGCGCTCGCGGGGCCGGGACCTGCCGATCTACTTCGGCAACCGGAATTGGGCGCCGTATGTCACCGAGGCCATCACGGAGCTGCGGGACGACGGTCATCAACGGGCGCTGGTTTTTCCGACCTCAGCGTGGGGTGGCTATTCGGGATGCCGCCAGTACCACGAGGACATCGCCCGCGGCCGTACCGAGATCGGTGCCGCAGACGGCGGTCCGCCGCTGTTGCGCAAGCTCCCGCAGTACTGGGATCAACCGGGCTTCACGACCGCTGCGGTCGGGGCGGTCCGTCGGGCGATGGTCGAGCTGGGGGAGGGCACACCGATCCGCCTGGTCTTCACCGCGCACTCCATTCCGGTGGCCGCTGATGCCACCGCCGGTCCGCCCGGAGAGGGCGGGCACCTGTATTCGCGTCAGGTCGCGGCGGCCAGTCAGCGTGTCGCCGCCGAACTCGGCGTCGATCATCACGACCTGGTGTGGCAGTCGCGTTCGGGTCCGCCGCAGGTGCCATGGCTGGAACCCGATATCTGCGATCATCTGGAAGCCCTGGCCGAGCAGGGTGTCGGGCGGGTGGTCGTCTGCCCGATCGGGTTCATTTCCGATCACCTGGAAGTGATTTGGGACCTTGATTCGGAGGCCAGGGATCTCGCCGAGCGACTCGGGATCGCCTACGCTCGCGCCGACACCGTCGGCACCGATCCGGCCTTCGTCGCGATGATCGCCGATCTCGTCGAGCAATACCTGGACCCGTCAACGGAGCTAAGGCCAGACGGTGCGGGAGATCTGGAAGCCCTCGGTTGCGGAGACAACGGCATCCTCTGCCGCCCCGACTGCTGCCAGCTGCCAGCCCGCCCGACTCAGCGCCGGTAGTCGCGGAGCAGCGCGTTGATCGCGATCGCGCGAGCGCGACGGGTGAGCGCTGAGAGCTGGCGCAGCTGGGCATCCGCGCTTTCCAGCTGACTGGCCGACGCGCCCAGTCCGCCGCCGGCCAGATCCACGATCGCATCGATCTGCCCAGCGGTGGCCAACATCCGGTCAACACGTTGCCGGTCGTGCGGTGGCAGGTCGAGGGCTGCCGCCTGGGTGCGGGCCGCAAGCGCATCCCGCAGATCGGCGGGGCCGGCGCTGCGGGGCCCGGCCAGGCCAGCGATCACCGCGGCCGCCTCGGTGACCGCATCGCGTAGTTCATATTCGACCTCGCCGACGCCGTGTTCGCTACCGACCGCTTCGACGTCGAGCGCGACGTCCAAGGTGCGTGCCGTCCAACGGCAGCGTTCGGGCGTGCCGCGGGCCGTCAACGCCACCGGACAGCCGTGTGGGCGAGTCAGCAGGAGCACCTCACCAGCGGCCTGGACGTCGTCGTTCATCACGCCCGGCGGCAGGCCCTGGGCGTCACCGGGAGCGGGGAGGACGACGGCCGTCAGTGGCGCAGTACGCACCAGATTCATCAGATCGAGGGCGCTTCGGCTGTGCTCGGCCGCCGGGTCGTCGAGTTCGTGGACGTCCGCGTAGTCGCTCAGCGTGTGCAGGACGTCGTCGGGGGAGACAAGTCCGGCTTGCCACGCACCCGTCCAGAGGGCGAGCGCCGACGCCGGCCAAGCGCGAAGCAGGCCGGTCGTCGAGTGCGGAAGGAATCGGGACATGACGGCCCCACGATACGCCGGATTCCCCCGTCGCCTACCCTGGGCTGCTGTGATGGATGACCGCTACGGACGTGACATTCTCGCGCAGCCGCGCCGTGCCAAGCCGAAGGCGCCGGAGGTTGCCGGCGAGCTCGGGTTGGTCGTTGAGGACGCCGCCACCGGCTACTGCGGGGCCATCGTGGGTTGGGAGAAGACCTACGCCGCCGATATGGTCCGACTGGAGGATCGCCGGGGCGCGACCCGCGTCTTCCACGCCTATCCGGCCGCGTTCCTGATCGACGGTCAGCCGGTGACGCTGGTCCGACCCAAGGGGCGCGGGCCGAACGCACCCGCGACGATTCAGACCGCGTCTGGCTCCCGAGCCCTGCCGAAGCAGCGCGCCCGCACCGCACGCGCGAGCCGGATCTTTGTCGAGGGCGTGCACGACGCCACGCTCGTGGAACGCGTGTGGGGCGACGACCTGCGCGCCGAGGGCATCGTCGTGATGAGCCTGGACGGGCTGGACAATCTCGACGAGGCGCTGGCCGATTTCGCACCCGCGCCGCATCGTCGGGCCGGGGTTCTGGTGGACCATCTGGTGGCCGGCACCAAGGAAGCCAAGCTGACCGCGCAGGTCGGGCCGAACGTACTGGTCTGCGGCCACCCGTACGTCGACGTCTGGCAAGCGGTGAAGCCGGCCGCGGTGAAGATCGACGCCTGGCCGGTGATCCCGATGGGCACCGACTGGAAGACCGGCATCTGCGACACGCTCGGCTGGGGCACCCCGCAGGACGGTTGGCGCCGGGTCCTAGGCGCAGTCTCCAGCTTCCGCGAACTGGAGGTCCCGTTGATCCGCAGCGTCGAGGAACTCCTCGACTTCGTCACCGAACCGCCCGAGTAGCACTCACTCCAGCGCCCCAAGTCGGCTCCCACGCCGTACCGCGGTTCCGCCTCACCTCCCGGGAGTGCGCCTGATCCGGCACAGTGCGCGCGAGCTGGCCAGCGGCGCCGGAGCCGGTGAGAGGCGCGGGAGCGGGCAAGAAGTGCGCTGGGCGATCAGTACTCTCGATGTCATGACCGGAACGGGCTACAGCGAGCATCAACCCGATCGCACCGAAGTGGATACCCTGCCGGGTGCGACGCTTCTGGTGTTCGGCACCGACTGGTGTGGCTACTGCCGCACCGCCGAGCGCCCCATGCGCGACGCGCTCGCCGAGCACCCCGATGTCCAGGTGATCAAGGTCGAGGACGGACCGGGCCGGCCGCTCGGTCGAGCGTACGGCGTGCAGCTGTGGCCGTCGCTGATCTTCCTGCGGGAGGGTGTCGAAGTCGAACGCCTGGTGCGCCCGAGCACGGCCGAGCCGATTGCCGCCGCCCTCACCAGAATCGGAGAAGGACGCACGAGCCCGCAGAACAGCGGCGCTCCCGCGGCTCACGATGGGAATACGTCACCCTGATCGCTTCAGGCGCCGTCGTTGTGCGCAATAGTCGGCGGTCCCGCTAGGACTGGCCGAGGAGCCAACCGGTGCCGGCCGCGGCGCAGGCCCACAGGACCGACGCGAAGGTACCGAGGATGAACTGCTCGCTGGCGTGATGCTCGCGTAGCTGCGGGAATCGGGCCAGACCTTTGATACCCAGGATGACGGCGATACCCGCGGGCCAACCCAGCAGCAGGCTGACGGCGATGCCGGTGCGCTCCATCAGTCCGATCACCCGGCCGCCGCGCAACGGGGGATCGAGGGCGGGGTCGTCGTAGTTGTCGTCGCGGGTGGGAATACCGCCCGAGGCCAGGACCACGCGCACCGCATACCCACCGGTCACCGCGGCGGTAACCACCGCGAGCACCTGGCCGGACACCAACGCCGGGCCCGCCAGTGCCGACGCCACCGCGGCCGCGATCGCCGCAGCAGCCAGCAACCCGGTCAGGGCGACCGCCATCACGATGTCGAGCCGGACGAGTTCCCGGTCCGCGCGGTCCAGATCCTGCACCAACTTGGTCCGCACCGGGACCGCGGCGAGCGCACCGGCCACAGCCAACGCCATCAGCATCATCGCCACCATCGCCATCATCGCTGGCCCTCCGCGGCTCGTATGTGGTCTCGGTCGCCGTCACTGTGCCCCAGTAGTACGACAACCAGCTCCTCGGTATCGCGCTGCAGATCCCACCGCGCCGAGCGCAGCCGCAGCGAGATCGCTTGCGGGGTGATGTTCAGCTTCTCGGCGGCCGCCACCTGAGTGAGGCCAGCAGAGACCAGCGCCACCGCCTCTCGGCCAGCCTTGGTCCGCCCGGTCTCCAGATCCACGAGCAGGCACGCCGCGGTTTGCGCTTGTCGGCACCACGACGACCGACCGTGCACACGCAGCGGAACCCGCTGTCCCTTTGCCGCCTCGATAGCCGCGCGCGCTGCGACGAACGCTGGTCCGCGTCCGGCCCGAGTCTGCGTCGGCAGCGGTTGTTCGACGTCGTCTATGCCGATGCCGACTGTCCACTCACCCGACGCCGCGAGCTCGACGGCGACGCGGGCGACCGCTTGCGGGTCGTCAAACACGCCCTCGACCTCGTCTCCGGCCGTGCGCTCGAAGCCCCGGATCGCACCGGCAGTGCGGTACCGAGCCAAGAGGGCGGGCACCCGGTCCGGGCCGGAGGTACTGGCACGCTGGTCTGCAGTGACGACGAACATCGCCGAACCTCCTCAAGTCCACACGCTTGATTCCTGTAAATCAAGTATCGGGGCTTGATCAAAAAAACTCAAGCCCTCGTCCGTGATGCGGCGGGGCGGACGGGCGTTCGGCTATCGATGATCAGGCCGACGACCCCGACCGCAAACAACGCCCCGGAGACGACGATCAGCACCGGGCTGGCTTTCCCGGCCAGCGCGTCGCCGAGAAAGACCACCGCTGCGGTACCCGGGGCACTGCCCAGCACACTGGCCACAAAGTAGGGGGCTGGGCGCACCGACGAGAGCCCGGAGGCATAGTTCACCAGGGAGAACGGGACCACCGGAATCAGTCGGAGCGAGCCGACCGCGAGCCATCCGCGCCGTTCCAGACGTTCTTCGACGGCCCGGACCGCTGGCTGGTCGAGATAGCGCTGCACTCGCTCGCGCCCCAGCCGCCGGGCCGCCGCGAAGGCCACCACGACGGCGATCGCCGCCACGACCATCGAGCCGGTGAATCCAATGATCGGACCGAACAGCAGCCCGGACATCACGGTGAACGCCGACCGGGGGATCGGGCCGATGATCGCGATCGCGTTCACGGCGAAGAAGAGTACGACGAACCAGGGGCCCACCGAGTCGGACCAGTCCCGGACCCGGCCAATGGACGGCAGGGGCACAAAGTAGGCGCCAAGCAGAACGGCGAATACTGCAACCAGCCCGGCCACCGTGCGCCAGATCTTGCGCCTATCTGCTTTGATCGGCGCGGGGCCGATGCTGCCGTCGATCAGGTCGACGGGCTCCTCGACGGTACGGGGACGGAAGGACGGCGACACGGAACTGAGTGTAGGCACCGCGGCCGGGGTGTGACTTTCGCCGCACCGCCGATCGGGTTTCCAACACTGGAAAATGGCGCAATGGCCATCGGATAGTGTGCATCAACATGACAGCAGACGGCAGCCCGCACGAGCGCGAGCAGTTGGCAGACGACTATCAGCGGTGGTCGACGGCAGCGGCAGCGGTGCTCGCCAAGGGCCGCCGCATCGAGCCGTCCGAGCTCCCCGGCACTCCGGAAGACCTGCTCTCCACACCGACGCGCGACGACGTCGTGATCCGACCGTTGTATACGCGCAAGGATGAGACCGCCCAGCGCGGCCTGCCCGGCAGCTTCCCATTCGTGCGCGGCGCGGACGCCCGTCGCGACGTCCAGCAGGGCTGGCGGGTGACAGAACGGTTCGGCGATCAACCCGGTCAGTCTGCCGCGCAGATCAACGAGGCCATTCTCGACGCGGCGGGCAGCGGAACCAGCGGTCTGTGGCTCGTCACCGGCTCGTCGCTGCCCCCCGAAGAGCTGGCGACGGCTCTGGGTGGCGTCTACCTCGACCTTCTACCGGTGACGTTGGATGCTGGCGTCGACGGCGTCGCTGCGGCACGGGCGTTCTTGACTGCGCTCGAGGCCCGCCCGGCGCCGCCGGTGGAAGCACCGCCGATGGCGGGCACCACCCACAGCCTCGGCCTTTCGCCGTACACCGCGGCGTACTCCTCTCGGTCCACCGTTGACGTCGACGACGCCAACGCGCTGGCTGCCGGCGCCCCCGAACGGGTGCGCACCTTCCGCGTCGACGGCACCGACTTCGCCCAGGCTGGCGCCTCCAACGCACAGGAATTGGGCCTGCTGGCAGCCGTGGGCCTCGCGCATGTCCGCGACCTGGTCGCCGCCGGCCTGACGCCGGCCGCGGCACTGAAGCAGATCAGCTTCGCGGTGTCTGTCGGCGACGATCAGTTCGCCTCGATCGCCAAGCTGCGCGCTCTGCGCCTGATGTGGGCGCGCGTCGCCCAGGTCGTGGGCGCACCGGAAGCTGGCGCCGCCGTGACCCACGCCGTCACTGATCTGTCGATGCTCGCTCAACGCGATCCGTGGGTGAATATGCTGCGCACCACGGTGGCCGCGTTCGGCGCAGGAGTCGGCGGCGCCGACCAAGTGACCGTCCTGGGCTACGACGCCGCCCTTCCGCTCGACGCGCGAAGCTCAAAGGCATCGTTCTCCGCGCGCATCGCCCGCAATACTCAGTTGCTTTTGCTCGAAGAGTCGAACATCGGTCGCGTCCTCGATCCGGCCGGTGGCTCCTGGTTCGTCGAGAGCCTGACCGACGACCTCGCCCGCGCCGGCTGGGCGGTCTTCACCGCCACCGAGGCACTCGGCGGCTACCGCACAGCGCTCGATTCCGGCGACATCGGTCGATGGATCGACGACGCCCTCGCCACGCGCGACCACGCCGTCGACCACCGTTCGGCCCCGATCACCGGAGTCTCGGAATTCCCGAACCTCGGCGAGGCTGCGTTCGCTGGACCTCTCGCTGATTCCGTCGACCTGCCGACCGCGACCGCCCGCCTAGCCCGGGTGGCCCGCCGGTATGAGGAACTGCGTGACCGCGCCGACACGGCTGCCGCCGGGGGCACCCGCCCGAGCGTGCTGATGCTTCCGCTGGGCGGCGTCGCCGAACACAACGGCCGCACCACCTTCGTCGCCAATCTGCTCGCCGCCGGTGGTATCGAGGCGATCAATCCGGGCCCGATCGAGCCAGGCGCCCCGCTCCCTGAGCCCACCGCCCCGCTCCCTGAGCCCACCGCCCCGCTCCCTGAGCCTGTCGAAGGGTCCCGCATCGCCGTCATCTGCGGCACCAAAGCCCGCTATGCGACCGACGGCCCGGCCGTCCTGGCCGCCGCGCGCGCCGCCGGATTCGACCGCGTCCTGCTTGCCGGACCGGCGAAAGAATGGCCCGACGGCGAGGACGCGCCCGACGGTTCACTGCGGGCCGGCATCGACGCTGTGGCTACCCTCACCGAATTGCTCGACGCCGTCACCTCGAAAGCGGGGGAGTGAAACCCTATGAGCGACAACATGATTCCTAGTTTTGCGAATGTCGAACTGAACCTCGACGAGCTCTCCGGCGTCCCTACGCCCGCGGAGAAGTCGGCCTTGATCGACTCGCTGGCCACCACGCACGGCTACACCGCAGAGCAGACCGTCTGGCATACCCCGGAACAGATCGACGTCGACCCGATTTACACGCGGGCTGATCGCAATGAGACGGCCGCCGCCGACAGCTATCCGCTGGACTCCCTCCCGGGCGAGGCGCCGTTTATCCGCGGCCCGTACCCGACGATGTACGTCAACCAGCCGTGGACCATCCGTCAGTACGCCGGTTTCTCGACGGCCGCGGAATCGAACGCCTTCTACCGCCGCAACCTGGCAGCCGGCCAGAAGGGCCTGTCGGTGGCTTTCGACCTGGCCACTCACCGCGGCTACGACTCAGACCACCCGCGCGTGGCCGGTGACGTCGGCATGGCCGGGGTGGCGATCGACTCGATTCTCGATATGCGCCAGCTGTTCGACGGGATCGATTTGGGCAGCGTGTCGGTGTCGATGACGATGAACGGTGCGGTGCTGCCGATCCTCGCGCTCTACGTGGTGGCCGCCGAGGAGCAGGGCGTGCCGCCGGAGAAGTTGGCCGGGACCATCCAGAACGACATCCTCAAGGAGTTCATGGTCCGCAACACCTACATCTATCCGCCGGCCCCGTCCATGCGGATTATCTCCGACATCTTCGCCTACACCAGCGCGAAGATGCCGAAGTTCAACTCCATCTCGATCTCCGGTTACCACATTCAGGAAGCCGGAGCGACGGCCGATCTGGAGCTCGCGTACACCCTGGCTGACGGCGTCGAGTACATTCGCGCCGGGCTGGAAGCCGGGCTGGACATCGATAAGTTCGCACCCCGACTCTCGTTCTTCTGGGGTATCGGCATGAACTTTTTCATGGAGGTCGCCAAGCTTCGCGCCGCCCGCCTGATCTGGAGTGAACTGGTCGCCAAGTTCGAGCCGACGAGCGCCAAGAGCCTATCGCTGCGGACGCACTCGCAGACCTCCGGCTGGTCGCTGACCGCGCAGGATGTCTTCAACAACGTCGCGCGCACGTGCGTGGAGGCGATGGCGGCGACCCAGGGTCACACGCAGTCGCTGCACACCAACGCTCTCGACGAGGCCATTGCGCTGCCCACTGACTTCTCCGCGCGCATCGCCCGCAACACCCAGTTGCTGCTGCAGCAGGAGTCGGGCACCACCCGACCGATTGACCCGTGGGCTGGCTCGGACTATGTCGAATGGCTCACCGCGCAACTGGCGGACAAGGCACGCGCACACATCGCCGAGGTCGAAGAAGCCGGCGGCATGACGCAGGCAATTAACGAAGGCCTGCCAAAGCTCCGCATTGAAGAGGCCGCGGCCCGCACGCAGGCGCGCATTGACTCTGGTCAGCAGCCTCTGGTCGGGGTCAACAAGTACCGCGTCGACGAGGACGAGGAGATCGAAGTCCTCAAGGTCGACAACTCCAAGGTGCGCGCCGAGCAGCTGGCGAAACTGGAGAAGCTCCGTGCCGAGCGCGACCAGGCCGCAGTGGATGCCGCGCTGGCGAACCTGACGCGCGCGGCCGGTGAGCCGGGCGGCAGTAACCTCGATAACAACCTGATGGCCCTGGCCATTGACGCGGCCCGCCACGGCGCCACCGGCGGCGAGATCTCCGACGCGATGGAGCAGGTTTTCGGGCGCCATCAGGCCGAGATTCGCACCATCAGTGGCGTGTATCGACACGAAGTAGGTGACCAGGTGAGCAATGTCGACAACGCCATCGCCGTCGTCGACGCCTTCGCCCAGGCCGAGGGACGACGACCCCGCGTGCTCGTGGCGAAGATGGGCCAGGACGGCCACGACCGCGGGCAGAAGGTGATCGCCACGGCGTTCGCCGACCTCGGCTTCGACGTCGACGTGGGCCCACTGTTCGCCACGCCGGAGGAGGTAGCCGGTCAAGCCGCGGACAACGACGTGCACGTCGTCGGCGTCTCCTCGCTGGCCGCTGGTCACCTGACCCTGGTGCCCGCACTGCGCCAGGCGCTGGCCGATGTCGGCCGGGAGGACATCATGATCGTCGTCGGCGGCGTGATCCCGCCGGGCGACTTCGACGAACTGTACGAGGCAGGCGCCACCGCGATCTTCCCGCCCGGCACGGTGATCGCCGATGCCGCAGTCGGCCTGATTGAAAAGCTCGCCAATGCGCTCGATCTGACGTTGAATCTGCCGGACGCGAGCTGACTCGAGGTGGCTGCCCGCCCGATCGACGTCGACGCCCTGGCCGAGGGCGTGCTCGCCGGGAATCGATCGACCCTTGCGCGCGCGATCACCCTGGTGGAATCCACCCGCCCTGAGCATCGTGCCCTCGCCCAGCAACTGCTGCTGAGGCTCACTGGCCACGCGGGCAACAGCTTCCGCGTCGGCATTACCGGCGTCCCCGGCGTCGGCAAGTCCACGACCATCGAAGCGCTCGGTATGCGCCTGATCGATTTGGGGCATCGGGTCGCGGTCCTCGCCGTCGATCCGTCGTCGACCCGCACCGGCGGCTCCATTCTCGGTGACAAGACCCGCATGGCTCGGCTGTCGGCCGCGCCGGAAGCCTATGTGCGCCCGTCGCCGACGTCGGGCACGCTCGGCGGCGTCACCAAGGCCACGCGCGAGACCATCGTGCTGGTCGAGGCGGCCGGGTACGACGTGGTGCTGGTGGAGACGGTAGGGGTCGGCCAGTCCGAGGTGAGTGTGGCCGGCATGGTCGACACCTTCACCTTCCTCACCCTGGCCCGCACCGGCGATGCACTGCAGGGCATCAAGAAGGGTGTGCTGGAGCTCGCCGAGATCGTGGTGGTGAATAAAGCCGACGGCAAGCACCTCAACGAGGCCCGGGGTGCGGCCCGGGAACTGCGCAACGCGCTCGGGCTGATCTATCCGCACGACGCGCTGTGGACACCGCCGGTGCTCACGATGAGTGCGCTGGAGAATTCCGGCGTCGACGACTACTGGAATGCCGTCGAGGAGCACCGTCGGGTCCTGACTGAGGCGGGGGAGTTCGAACGACGCCGGGCCCGCCAGCAAGTCGAGTGGACCTGGCAGATGGTGCAGGAGGCAGTGCTCTCCACGTTGGCCAGCGACCCGCATGTGCGCGAGGTGCGGGCCGCCGCGGAGCGCGGCATCCTCGACGGCACTCTGACGCCCGCTCTGGCGGCCGAACAGATCGTTGCCGCTTCGCAGGGCTGAGCGCACCGACCGCGTAGACTGCGCCCATGCCAGAACAGCATCTCGGTCCCGTGGGTTACCTGATTCTCGAGTTCACGGACGGTCGCATCGGCGCGGCCGGATTCACCGCCCTCGTCGAGCGCGTCGACCGCGGCTCGATGTACCTCATCGACCTCGAATTCTTTCGAAAGAACCCGGACGGCACGCTGAGCAGCCTCGTCCCGCACGACCTCGGCCGAATCGATGGCCTGGACCTCGCCGAGTTCGACGGTGCGGTGACCGGATTACTCGACGACGAGGACCTTGCGACCATCAGTGACGCCGTCGCCACCGGATCACTCGCGTGCGTGGTGGTGTACGAGGAGCTCGGCATGCGCCCGGTCCTTGAGGCTTTCGCCGCCGACGGGGCAGCGATCGTCGCCGAAGGCCCGGTGACCGTGGGCGACCTCGAAGCCGCTCTCGATTCACTCGACGCCTAACTTCCCGACTCCAAGGAGAACCCGATGAGCCTGTTCAAGACCGCTGCCCGCGCCGGCGTCGCCAGCGCCGTTCACGGCCGTGTCCAGCGTCGTCAGCAGCAACGCTGGGCCGCCCAGGACGCCGCCGCGCCGCCCGCGCCCGCCCCGGTACCTGTCGCCGCCCAGCCAAGTGCTCTGGCCGCAGCATCGGGGGCCTCCGCGATCGACGATCAGATTGAGCGTCTGACCAAGCTCGCGCAACTTCGCGACGCCGGTGTACTGACCGAGGACGAGTTCACTGCCAAAAAGGCACAGATCCTGGCCCTGTAGGGGATCTACCATCGAGGTATGAGCAACCTCGAGAAGGATCCGGACGAGGTCGCCTGCACTGGTCGGCCCGCTGCAGGCATCGAAGTCGTCTCCGCGCGAGAAGTGCCGCTGGGTGGTCCGCGGGCGATGTTCGTGCGCCGCACCCTGCCCACCCGGGATCGGTCGATGGTGGGGGCCTGGTGCTTCGCCGACCATTACGGGCCGGATGAGATCGGCGCCCCGGGCGGGGAGCGGGAGCGGGGAATGCGAGTGCTACCGCATCCGCACACCGGACTGCAGACCGTCAGTTGGCTGATCGACGGCGAGATCGAGCACACCGATAGCGCCGGAGTCCACGCCATGGTTCGACCCGGGGAGCTCAACTTGATGTCCGCCGGGCACGGGATCAGCCACTCCGAGGTCTCCACCCCGGACACGACGATCCTGCACGGGTTTCAGCTTTGGCTGGCGCTTCCGGACTCGGTTCGAAACGGCGACAATGGATTTCAGTTCCACGCCCCCGCGCTCATCGGCCTCGACGGTGGCTCCGCACGGGTCTTCATCGGCACGCTGGTGGGGGAGACCTCGCCGGTTGACACCGCGACTGCGCTACTGGGCGCCGAGCTGATCATCGACGCCGGAGCCACACTGACCCTCGAGGTCGATCCGGTCTTTGAGCACGGTCTGATCCTCGACACCGAGCGCGTGCTACTCGATGACACCGGCCTGGCGCGCAGCGACCTGGGCTACGCGGGTCCGGGCAGCACGACGCTGCGCGTGCACAATCCGACGACGACGCCGGCGCGGGCGATCCTGCTGGGCGGCGAGCCGTTCGGCGAAGACCTCATCATGTGGTGGAACTTTGTCGGCCGAACGCACGAGGAGATCGCCGAGTACCGCACCGCGTGGGAGGAGCAGTCGTCGCGCTTCGGCACGGTGGCGGGGTGGAGTAGCGCCGAGCGCATCCCCGCGCCGCCGCTACCCAACTCCCGGCTGCGCCCCCGCCGTCGTCGGTGACGCTACCGTCCTCGGTAACGCAGCTACTCGACGCCGATCATCTCGCTGGACTTAATCCCCGGATCCAGTGTTGCGGGAAGTCTTGTCACTGCCGAGCGCACTCAGCAACTCGGCGACGTCGATCCCGGTGGTGCCGCGGATCAGCTCCAGGCTGCTGGCCAGGCCGGCGCCAGCGCTGCGGGTGAGCGGGTCGACGCTGTCGCCGACGAGCGTGATGTTGGAGTCCTTGAGTGGCTCGGCGGCGGCGGACACGATGCTTGGGAGCTGACCCAGGACCAGCTCCAGTTGACCGACGGAGTCGAGCTTGCTCAGGGCCGCGGCGCGCTTTTCCAACGCTTCCGCTTCGGCCTCACCGGTAATCCGAATGCCTTCGGCACGGGCGCTGGCCTCGGCGACGATTTCCGCACGACGCGCTTCGGCGCGCTGTTGGGCGGCGTATAGCTCGGCCTCGGCGGGACGTCGAACCTCGGCGTCGAGCTGAGTATCGCGCAGGCGCGCGGCCTGCTCGGCAACCTCGTTGTCCTTTTCCACCTGAATGCGTCGACGCTCGGCCTCGACCAGCGGACGCACCGCGTCGGCTTCGGCCGCGGCCCGGTCGGTCGCCTGACGGGCCTGCTCGCGCTCGATGTCCAGTTCGCGCTGCTGCTCGATGATGGCCTGCTCGTTGGCGATGCGGCTCTGCTCGGCGACGCGATGCGCCTCGGCCCGGGACTGCGCGGCAATGGCCGCCTGATCCGAGCGTTCCTTGGCGGCAAGGTCGCTGAAATACTGACCGTCGGAGTCCTGGACGTCGTTGATGGAGAAGCTGTCCAGCAGCAGACCCTGATTGCCCAGGATCTCCTTGATCGACTGCGCGACCTGATCGACGAGCTGCTGCCGGTCGACCAGAATGCTCTTGGCAGTCATGGTGCCGACGATGGAGCGCAGCTCACCGGACAGCTGTTCGGTAACCAGGGCATTGACCCGATTGAGGTCGTCGCCGAAACGCGGACCGGCCTTAAGGATGGCCTCCGGTGTGTCGCCGACCTTCACCACGGCCACACCGCGCACCTTCAACTCGATGCCGTCGTTGGCCGGGGTCGAGGTATCGAGGTCGGCCTTGATGGACGACAGTTGCACGCGCGTGGCCCGCTGCACCACCGGCAGCACGAACGTTCCGGTACCTCGATACACCTTGCCCTGGTGTCCCTTGCCGGTACCGGTGACGATGAACGCCTCTTCGGCGCCGGGCACTCGGTAGCGCGAAAGCAAGAGTAGGACGACGAGCACGATCAGAATGATCGCGACAACGATGCCCACCACGATGGGGGAGATCATGAGCGGAAGGTTCCTTTCGTTGGGGACCTAGTACGACGGACGAATGTGGAGCTGCCGACGGCTTGGACGGTCAATCGTCGAGGTCGGAGAACGGCAGTTGTTCGACGACGTAGGCGTTCAGGTTGTCGTCTTTGGCAACGACCCGCACGCGGTCGTTATGCGCGAAGCCAGCGTCGCCGGTGATGGTGATTTGGCGACCGCCCAGCGAGGTGGAGACCTCGGCGGTGCCGTATCGACCCGGCGCGGCCGCTTCGACGACACGGGCCGAACTCCCCAGAATCTGCACTTCCGGAAGTTCTTCGCTTGAGTGCCACAACCAGCGGATGAGCAACGCTGACACCACTGCGAGGACCAAGCCGACCACGGCGCCGATCAGCAGCGCACCGGCGGTGGGGACATCGCCGAAGACCATTAGTCCGCCAGCCAGCAGCCCGAAGCCGGTGAGGAACGGGGTGAGGAGGGAAGCGAAGCCGACCCCGGTATCTCCGAGGTCGAAGTCGACGCTGCCTACGTCCGCACCGACCAGAGACAGCAATGTCAGGAGCAGTCCGACGACACCAATGACAAAGAGGATGACGCCGAGCACGTGTCCTCCCGTCGTCGTCGGAACATCTGCCGATGTGAATGTCCGGTTCCATTCTTTCACAGGCTGGGTCCCCGCCGCCGAGACCAACCTCTACGCTCGGGATGTGAGCGCCGCCGAGCATGACCCACTTCGGTAGGTTTGTCGGTATCAGTTCTGGACGATTAAGGGTGCACACCATGACGACATCACTCGGCCCGATCATCGCTGCGGTCGACGGCTCCGGCCCGGCCCTGGACGCCGTGCGGTGGGCGGCCCGGGCGGCCGCCGCTCAGCACCGCCCGCTACGTGTTATCAGCGTCATCGAGCCACCGGCCCTCGCCTACGGGAACGGCATTCC
>NZ_JBAQWU010000460.1:0-4852 GCF_049299075.1 Gordonia sp. (in: high G+C Gram-positive bacteria) | reverse complement strand
CAGCAGGCCGCCCTGAAGCTGCCGCCGCTGCCGACCACCACGATCGGCTCGTTCCCGCAGACCCGCGACATCCGCCGGGCTCGCCAGCAGCTGCGCACCGGGGAGATCACCGCGGAGAACTACCGTGAGCAGATGGAGGCCGAGATCGCGGCCGTCATCGCTTTGCAGGAGCAGATCGGCCTGGACGTGCTCGTGCACGGCGAGCCCGAACGCAACGACATGGTGCAATACTTCGCCGAGCAGCTCACCGGCTTCTTCGCGACCAGCAACGGCTGGGTGCAGTCGTACGGCTCGCGGTGCGTCCGCCCGCCGATCCTGTACGGCGACGTCACCCGGCCGGCCCCGATGACGGTCGGCTGGATCACGCACGCGCAGTCGCTCACCAACCGGATCGTCAAGGGCATGCTGACCGGCCCGGTCACCATCCTGGCGTGGAGCTTTGTGCGCGACGATCAGCCGCTGGCCGCCACCGCCGATCAGGTGGCGCTGGCGATCCGCGACGAGACGGTCGACTTGGAGCGGGCTGGCGTCGGCATCATCCAGGTGGACGAGCCCGCGCTGCGCGAGCTGCTGCCCCTGCGTTCAGCCGACCGCGCCGCCTACCTGGACTGGGCCGTGGGCGCGTTCAAGCTGTCCACCTCCGGGGTTCTCGACGCGACGCAGGTCCACACCCACCTGTGCTACTCGGAGTTCGGTGACGTGATTACGGCAATCGCCGACCTGGACGCCGATGTCACCTCAATCGAGGCCGCCCGCTCTCATATGGAGGTGCTCGACGACCTCAATGCGATCGGGTTCGCCAATGAGGTCGGCCCGGGCGTCTACGACATCCACTCCCCGCGGGTGCCGGACGCCGCCGAAATGACGACGCTGTTGCGCGAGGCTCTCGGTGCCGTCCCGGCGCAGCGCCTGTGGGTCAACCCGGACTGCGGCCTCAAAACCCGCACCACCGCGCAGGTGACCGAAGCCCTGACCGCGATGGTCGACGCCGCCAAGGCCGTCCGCGCCTGAGCCGTGCCGCTGACTTCGGTTTCGCCCCCTCGATCCAGGGGGCGAAACCGAGGCCAGGGTGCGCCATCCCCGGATCAAGGGGGCGTGACCGAATCCGGGGCGAGAGTCACTTCCACGCGAACGGCGGTTGCTCCAGGTGGTCGACTCGAGTGCCGCGCCCCTGCACCACCACCTCGGCGAACTGATAGATCACCGCCGCGGTCGGCGCGTGCACCCAGGTGCCCATGATCGGCAGCCGGATCACCGGTCGCGGCGACTGCTCGATGGTGTCGAACGCCGGCTCGGCCGTCAGCTCGTCGACGCCCACGAAGTACACCTCGTCCACCTCGTCGGGGCTCGGCTGCGGCACCGTCGCCACCTCCGCCCAGCACACGACCGGGGTGATCGCGTATCCCGAGCGGGTCGGGTAGTCGTCGAGCAGACCGATCACCGACTCGGGCGCCAGCGCGATACCGATCTCCTCGTGCAGCTCCCGCAAGGCCGCCTGTGCCGCGTCCTCCCCCGCATCGAGCCGCCCGCCCGGCAGCGCGAACTGGTTCGCATGCGTGCGCAGGGTCGACGGCCGCCGCAGCACCCAGATCCCGTACCGCCCATCCGGGTCCGGGCTCACCGTCAATGCCACCGCCGCCGGGCGCAGCGCAGCGTCGTCGATCGATCTGCGCTCCCAGGCCGCAAGCCGCGCGGCGGCCAGCTCCCGGGTGAGTTCCATACCTACCGGTCTACACCAGCCGCGCCAGGCTCCGCCTCACTCCAGCTCGACCAGCAGATCGCCCGCGCCCACCTCGGTGGCGCCGTGCACCACCACGCGGCGGACCGTCCCGCCGGCCGGTGCGGTGATCGACGCTTCCATCTTCATCGCCTCGATGGTGCCAATCGCAGCGCCGGGCTTGAGCACATCGCCGACAGCCACAGTCACCGTGACCACGCCGGTGAACGGGGCACCGATGTGGTGCGGGTTGGCGGCGTCGGCTCGCTCCCGGGTCTGCACCGAGACATCGGCGGCGAGGTCGAGTACCGGGACGGGCCGCAGCTCACCGTTGAGCGTGCACATCACCGTCCGAATACCGGCCGCATCCGGTTCGCTGATCGCCTCCAGGGTGATCAGCAGGTCGACGCCGTCGCGCAGCCGAACCTTGTGTTCGAGCCCCTGCTGCAGCCCGTAGAAGAACTGGTACGCCGCCAGGCGCGAGGTGTCGCCGAACTCCTCGCGGTGCGCCAGGTACTCGGCCGTGGGTCCTGGGAACAGCAGCCGGTTCAGTGTCGCCCGGCGCACCTCGCCCGGCGCGTTGAGCGCGGCCAGATCTTCCACCGTGAGGTCGGATTCGGCCTGCTGCGAGGTCCGCCCGGCCAGGATCTGCTCGCGCAGCGGCTCGGGCCACCCGGCGGCCGGTTCCCCGAGTTCACCGGCCAGGAAACCGATCACCGAGTCGGGGATGTCGTACGACGTCGGATCGGCGGCGAACTCCTCGGCGGTGATGCCCTGCGCCACAAAGGCCAGCGCGAGATCGCCGACGACCTTCGACGACGGCGTCACCTTCACCGGCCGCCCGAGCAGCCGGTTGGCCCCGGCATAGGCGTTCTCCACCGCTTCAAACCGATCGCCGACGCCGACCGACATCGCCTGCTGGCGCAGATTAGAGAGCTGCCCGCCGGGGATCTCATGGTCGTAGACGCGCCCGGTCGGAGCCGGAATACCGGACTCGAAGGCACCGTACATCTTGCGCAACGATTCCCAGTAGGGCTCCATCGCGGTGACCTTCTCCAGCGCGAGCCCCGTGTCGTAGTCGGTGTGCGCCGCGGCGGCCACGATCGACGACAGTGCCGGTTGACTCGTGGTGCCCGAGAGCGGCGCACTGGCACCGTCGACGGCATCGGCACCGGCCTCCCACGCCGCCAGGTAGGTGGCAAGCTGCCCGCCGGGGGTGTCGTGAGTGTGCACGTGGATCGGCAGATCGAACCGCGCCCGCAGCGCCGAGACCAGGGTCCGCGCCGCCGCCGGTCGCATCAGCCCGGCCATATCCTTGATCGCCAGAATGTGCGCCCCGGCGTCGACGATCTGCTCGGCCAGTCGCAGGTAGTAGTCGAGGGTGTAGAGGTCCTCGGCCGGATCGGCCAGGTCGCCGGTGTAGCTCATCGCCACTTCGGCGACGGTGGTGCCGGTCTCGCGCACCGCGTCGATCGCCGGCCGCATGGCATCCACGCTGTTGAGCGCGTCGAAAATACGGAAGATGTCCACGCCGGTGCGGGCGGCCTCGTCGACGAACGCCGTCGTCACCCTGGTCGGGTACGGGGTGTAGCCGACGGTGTTCTTACCGCGCAGCAGCATCTGCAGACAGATGTTGGGCATGGCGGCCCGCAGTCGCGCCAACCGCTCCCACGGGTCTTCTTTGAGGAAGCGCAGGGCGACGTCGTAGGTGGCCCCGCCCCAGCATTCCACCGACAGCAGCTCCGGGGTCAGCGCCGCCACATACGGGGCCACCGACACCAGCCCACTGGTGCGCACCCGGGTAGCCAGTAGCGATTGGTGGGCGTCGCGGAAGGTGGTATCGGTCACGGCCAGCGCGCTCTGCGAACGCAGCGCCCGCGCGAAGCCGTCCGGACCGAGCTGGTCCAGTCGCTGTTTGGATCCGGGCGGCGGATCGGCCAGCACCGCCGGATCGACGAAGGGCAGTTTGGTGTGCGGATGCACGGCGGTGGGCACCGTGCCGTGCGGGCGATGCACGGTCACATCGGCCAGGTAGTTCAGCAGCTTGGACCCACGCTCGGACGAACGCACCGAGGTGAGCAGCTCCGGCCGGGCGTCGATGAACGACGTCGTGATCTGCCCGGCCTGGAACTCCGGATCGGCGAGCACCGCTGTGAGATAGTCGATATTGGTGTGCACACCGCGAATTTTGAACTCGGCGAGGGCCCGCTGGGCGCGCTTGACCGCTGTGTGGAAGTCCCGGCCACGGCACGTCAACTTCACCAGCATGGAGTCGAAGTGCCCGGTGATCTCACTGCCGAGGGCGGCCGCCCCGTCGAGTCGGACGCCCGTCCCGCCGGGGGCGCGGTACACATTGATGCGACCGGTGTCCGGACGGAAACCGTCGGCCGGGTTCTCCGTGGTGATGCGGCACTGCAGGGCTGCGCCGTGGATGGCGATGGTGTCCTGGCTGAGCCCAAGATCGGGCAGGGTCTCCCCCGCGGCGATCCGCAATTGCGCGCTCACCAGATCGACATCGGTGATCTCCTCGGTGACCGTGTGCTCCACCTGGATGCGCGGATTCATTTCGATGAAGTAGTGCTGTCCGCGCTCGTCGACCAGGAACTCCACGGTGCCCGCACACGAGTACTCGATGTACTTGGCGAAGGCCACGGCGTCGTCGCAAATCCGTTGCCGCAGAGCCGGATCCAGGTTCGGCGCGGGTGCAATCTCGACGACCTTCTGGTGCCGGCGCTGCAGCGAGCAGTCGCGCTCGTAGAGGTGCACCACATTGCCCACGGTGTCGGCCAAGATCTGCACCTCGATATGCCGCGGATTCACCACTGCCTGCTCCAGGAAGACAGTCGGATTGCCAAAGGCAGCCTCCGCCTCACGCGCCGCGGCGGCGATCAACTCGGCCAGCGTCGCCGGATCGTCGACCCTCCGCATACCGCGACCACCGCCACCGGCAACGGCCTTCACGAAGATCGGATAGGTCATGTTCTCGGCGGCGGCCAGCAGCTCGTCGACGTCCGACGACGGCGCCGTCGACGTCAACACCGGCAGGCCCGCCTCCCGGGCCGCCGCGATGGCCCGCGCCTTGTTGCCCGTCAGCTCGAGCACCTCGGTCGGCGGACCGACGAAGGTGATTCCGCG
>NZ_JBAQWU010000459.1:0-3129 GCF_049299075.1 Gordonia sp. (in: high G+C Gram-positive bacteria) | reverse complement strand
GTGTCACGACCGCATGCGCATGCTCAGTGAGCTCGCCGACCAAGGTCAGGACTACCACTTCCGAAGCGCCGGCGTCGCCGCCCACCCGGATTTGCGCGTCGAGGCGCGTCGGCCCCGACGGGTCGGCGCGAATCACCACGACGATGCGGCACGGGTGCTCGCGGCTCGCTTCGTTCGACGCACGCATCGCCTCCTCGGCGGCCTCGCCCGGATCGGTGTCGATGATCAAGGTCAGGACCCGCCCGACCGTCACCTCGCCACCGCTCTTGCGCATGGACACGAGCTTCTTGCTGATGTCGCGGGTCGTCGTGTCGGGCAGGTCGATGATCATCGCGTCCTCCTCACGGTCGGCGCCAGGCCCGGCCCGTCCGGGCCAGCATCTCGTCGGCCGACGACGGTCCCCAGGTCCCGGCCTCGTACGGTTCCGGCGTCTCCGCAGCAGGAGGGTTCGGCCCACCGGCCCATGCGTCGAGGACCGGGTCGAGCACCTGCCAGCTCAATTCCACCTCTTCGTTCACCGGGAAAAGTGAGGGCTCGCCGAGCATCACATCCAGGAGCAATCGTTCGTAAGCCTCCGGGGAGCTGACCGTGAACGCTTCGCCATAGCTGAAATCCATGTTGACGTCGCGTACTTCCATGCTGGTCCCGGGCACCTTCGAGCCGAAGCGGACGGTGACGCCCTCGTCCGGCTGGATCCGGATCACCAGTGCGTTCTGGCCGAGTTCGACAGTCATCGAATCATCGAACGGCAGATGCGGGGCACGAGTGAAGACGAGCGCGATCTCGGTCACCCGGCGGCCCAGGCGTTTGCCTGCGCGTAGGTAGAACGGGACGCCGGCCCAACGTCGCGTGTCGACTTCCACGGCGATTGCCGCATAAGTCTCAGTGGTCGAATCGGGCGGGAAGCCTTCCTCGACGAGTCCGGGGACCTGCTCGGAACCCTGCCAGCCCGGACCGTACTGCCCGCGCGCGGAATTCTCGGCGATCGGCAGCAGGTTGCGCGTCGACGAGAGCACCTTGATCTTCTCGGCCTGTAGTTCGCGTGGCGAAAACGAGATCGGTTCCTCCATTGCCACCAGCGCCAGCAGCTGTAGTAAATGATTCTGGATTACATCGCGGGCGGCGCCGATGCCGTCGTAGTAGCCGGCGCGGCCGCCCAGGCCGATGTCCTCGGCCATGGTGATCTGCACGTGATCGATGGAGTGGCTGTTCCACAGGGGTTCGAAGAGCTGATTGGCAAAACGTAGGGCCAGAATGTTTTGCACGGTTTCTTTGCCGAGGTAGTGGTCGATGCGGAAAACTGACTCCTCGTCGAACACGCTGTTGACCAACGCGTTCAATTCCCGCGCGGAGGCGAGATCGTGCCCGAACGGCTTCTCGATCACCACCCGCTGCCAGGTGCCGTCGCTGTGCGAATTCGCCATCCCCGTCCGTTTGAGCTGACCGAGCACCACCGGAAACGCGGTGGGCGGAATCGCGAGATAGAACGCGTGGTTGCCGTCGGTGCCGTGCTTCTCGTCAAGCGAAGTGAGGGTGGATTTCAGCTCGTCGAACGCGGCATCGTCGTCAAAACTGCCTTCGACAAACCGGAATCCCTGCGCAAGCCGGGCCCACTGGTCCTCGTCGAAATCGGTGCGTGAATGCTCCTTGACGGCGTCTTTGACCGTCTCCGCGAACTCCTGGTCACTCCACTCCCGGCGGGCGAAACCGACCAGGGCGAAGCTCGGCGGCAGCAGCCCACGATTGGCGAGGTCGTACACCGCGGGCATCAGCTTTTTGCGGGACAAATCGCCAGTGACACCGAATATCACCAGTGCCGACGGTCCGGCGATCCGCGGGAGTCGCCGATCATCGCTATCGCGAAGGGGATTGGTCCACCCGCTCGCGCTCATCGGTGAACTACGCTTCGACGGCGGCGAGCTGCGCCGCGGTCGTCTCCAGCAGCTCGTTCCACGCGACCTCGAACTTCTCCACGCCCTCGGCCTCTAGGAGGTCGAAAACCTCGGGGAGGTTCACACCCACGTCGGTAAGCGCATCGAACACGGCCCCGCTGGCCGCCGCCTGACCGATGATCGACTCGGTGTTCACCCAACCGTGGTCGGCGAAAGCCGCCATCGTCTTGCCTGGCATGGTGTTCACCGTCTCCGGCGCGACCAGCTCGCTGACATAGAGGGTGTCCGGGTAGTCCGGGTTCTTCACTCCGGTGGACGCCCACAGTGCCCGCTGCGGGCGGGCACCGTGCGCCTTCAGCGCGGGGAAGCGGACGCCGAGTTCGAAGACGTCTTGGAAGGTGGCATACGCGAGGCGGGCATTGGCCAGACCGGCCTTGCCGCGCAGCGCCAGGGCCTCCGGGGTCCCGATGGCGTCCAGTCGCTTGTCGATCTCGGAGTCCACGCGCGAGACGAAGAACGAGGCCACCGACGCGATGCCGGCGATATCATGTCCGTTCTCCAGCGCGGCATCCAACCCGTTGAGGTAAGCCTCGATCACTTCCTGGTAGCGCTCCACCGAGAAGATCAGGGTGACGTTGACGCTGATGCCTTCGGCCAGCACCCGGGTGATGGCCGGCAGACCGGCGTTGGTGGCCGGGATTTTGATCAGCACGTTGGGCCGGTCGACGATGCCGTGCAGCTCGATCGCCTGGGCGACAGTGCCGTCGGTGTCATGCGCCAGCCGCGGATCGACCTCAATGGACACCCGGCCGTCCACCCCGTCGGTGTCGGCGTAGACCTGTGCGAAGACGTCACACGCCGAGCGCACATCGTCGGTGGTGATCGCGGCGATCACGCCGTCGACGTCGTTCCCGGCGGCACCGAGCGCCGCGATCTGCGTATCGTAGGTGTCCGATTTGGCGATCGACGCCTGGAAGATCGCCGGATTGGTCGTCACTCCAGTCACCGAATGACCGTCGATCTCCTCGCGCAGGCCACCGGAGTTGATCAGGTCGCGCGACAGGTCGTCGAGCCACACCGAGACGCCGGCTGCCGAGAGTTCCGCGAGCTTCGGGTTCTGGGTCATCAGGGAAGTCCTATCGTCAGCCGGGGTGGTGGTCAGCGGCCGAGGAGGCGGCGGGCAGCAGCCTCGACGGCACCGGAAGTGATGCCGAATTCCTCGTACAGCTTCTGATAC
>NZ_JBAQWU010000458.1:0-2330 GCF_049299075.1 Gordonia sp. (in: high G+C Gram-positive bacteria) | reverse complement strand
TGATCGCCCTGGTGGGCGGGATAGGACAATGATTGGTATGGCTGGACGGAAGCGGCATTCGGCGGAGGAGATCGTCCGGAAGCTGCGGCGGGCGGATGAGCTTGCTGCGGCGGGATCGACGGGTGAGTAGATCGCGGCGGAGTTGGAGGTGTCGGCGGCGACGCTCTACAACTGGCGGCGCAGCTACGGTGGGATGGACCTCGAGGCTGCGAGGGAGCTCAAGGACCTGCGGGATCAGAACGCCCGGCTCACGCGGCTGCTGGCGGACGCGGAGTTGGAGAAGGACACCTTGCGGGAGGTGGCTAAGGGAAAATTTTGAGCCCGGACGCCAAACGCGCCGCCGTGGACATGCTCGAGCAGGTGTTGGGCATGTCGGAAACGATGGCGTTCGGAGCGGTCGGGCTCGCGAGATCGACCTATCGTCGACCGAAAGTCGCTGATACACCGCAAGATCGGGACATGGAGCTGAGCGGCTGGCTCCGCGAGTACGCGGTGAAGAATCGGTGTCACGGATTCCGGCGTGTGTGGGCGGCGCTGCGTCATGACGAGGGTCGGCACATCAACAAGAAGAAGGTTCACAGGTTGTGGTCCGAGGAGGGTCTGCAGCGACGGTTCCGTTCGGCCCGCAAACGTGTGGGTGAGTCGTCGGTGCCACCGGCGGTTGAGGCTGATGCTCCGAAGGTGGTGTGGTCCATTGACTTTCAGTTCGACTCCACCGTCGACGGAAGGGCTATCAAGATCGCGTCCGGGGTGGACGCGCACACCAAGCAGTCGGTGATCGGGCTCTTCGCCTTTCAGAGTGCGTTGATCGGATTCGCGAGCTGACCGGAGTGCAGGAGTGACCGCAAGATGTAGTGGTCGAGGTTGCGGAAGCCTTGGGCGATTCCGCGGAGGTGTTCGAGGCGTCCGTTGATGGCTTCGACGGGTCCGTTGGAGACGCCGGTGTCGAAGTAGGCCAGGATGTCGGCGCGCCGGTTCCACAGGCTTCGTCCGAGTTGAGCGAGCTCAGCCAGTCCGGCGGGCAGCCCGGTGCGGATCCGGCGCAGGATCTTGTACATGAGTTTCTTGCCCTCACGGCGGTGCCGGTGTTCGTATGCGGCGATGAGCTGCTGATACACCTGATGGGTGATCTCGACTGCGGCGTGTGCGTCGTGGCTGGTCAACGACTCGAAAAGGCGGATCTTTTGCTTGTCGGTGAGGAGTTCAGTGCGGGTGTGCAAGATCCGGCGGATCTAATAGAGCGGGTCGTCTGTGCGGCCCCGGTGCCGGCATACCTGCTGCTGGATCCGTTGCCGGCACAGGTCGAGTTTGCTCGCGGCCAGATGCACGACGTGGAACGGGTCCATCACCACTCGGGCGGTGGGGAGTTCTTCGGTGGTGGCGCTCTTGTAGCCGGTGAATCCATCCATTGCCACGACCTTGATCCGATCCCGGAACCGTTGGTCTCGGGCGGCCATCCACTGTTTGAGGACCTGTTTGGAGCGTCCGCCGATCATGTCGAGCAGGCGTGCCGGGCCGGTCCCGTCGATGACCGGGGTCAGGTCGATCAGGACGGTGACGAAACTCCGATCTCCTTGTCCGCGAACATGTTTCCATTTGTGTTCATCCACGCCGAGGCAGCGGACCCCGTCGAGGTGGTCGCCGTCGTAGACCAGCGCGCGAGCGGCTTCTGTGGCGATCGTATTGACTGTTCTCCAGGCGATGCCGAGGTTGGCGGCCACGGCGGACACGCTCATCTTGTCGCCCACGATGCGCTGCAGAATCCAGCGTTCGGTCCTGGTCGTGACCACTGCTCGCGGCCTGGCGATGTGGTCGATCCTGGCGCGGAAGATCGATGTTGAGCAGTCGGTGGTGTGGCACACGAACCGGGGAACCGCGACGTGCAGGACGACAGGGTGACCACTGATCGGTACATCGGTCAGGGCGCGGTCGGAGTGATCACGCAGCACACCCGCCATCTGACAATCCGGGCAGCGTGGATCGGCGTCCAGGACTCGGCACCATACATGTGTGCGGTCGCGGGCATCGACGGCCGCACCGGTGATCGTCACGCCCAACTCGACGGTTCGGCAGATCGTGTCGGCAACATCGGAAGTAAGCTCAGCCATGGGTCCTGTGGTGTGCGTCAGCGGTGTGTGAGAACTTCCATGATCACACCCAGGGCCCACCTACATGTTGTGGTCGCCCGCGCTCGGTCCCGAACTGTCGGCGGCGGTCGAAACCTGAACGGTTTCGGCGGTCCAAAAGTGAACAGTCTCTAGTCTAGGTTTTCTTGTTCGGCTTTGATGCTGGGGAGTGTTTCCAGGCCTCGGTCGCGTAGCCGGTAGGAC
>NZ_JBAQWU010000457.1:0-4928 GCF_049299075.1 Gordonia sp. (in: high G+C Gram-positive bacteria) | reverse complement strand
GCCATCCGCGGCAGGTGGTGCCGTGGGACTGGAACTGGACGTCGGTACGCATAGCGTCAGCGTACCGAGCGGTCAGTAGTAACGGCAGCACGCGCACCCGGTCCACCGGCGCGGGCTGGTCGGCGGCAGGACGTCGGGCAGATCCTTGAAGCGGCCAATCCCAGTTCCGGCGCCGCCCCGGAAGGCCGCGGGAACCGCGGACGGTGGTGTCAAGCGGCGAAGGGCGCTTGAGTGCCGGACCGGCGACCCTTCGACAGGCTCAGGGGGCGGAGGGGCTTCTCTACGATGGATGCATGTCCGGCAATCCAGAGAGCAATCCGAACGACGACCTCCGGGTGGGCACCCCCGAACGCGAGCGCGCCATCGAACTACTCAACGGCGCATTCGCGAACGGCTATCTCGACGTCGACGAGTTCGGGGAGCGGTCGAGTGAGGTGCACGGCGCGCGCACCCGCGGTGAACTGCGGGCGTCGTTGCGGCAGCTTCCCGCCCAGCCGCAACTCTTCCCGGAGGAAGTAACCGCAGGTCGCGGCGCCGCGCGGGCAGGCGGCAAACCGCTCAAGCTGGACGCCGACTGGGATACCAAGCGCCGCAAGGGCAAATGGAAGGTACCGGCCGAGATTGTCGTGACCTCCCAAGCCGGCACGGTGGATCTGGATTTCGTCCTTGCCGACTTCACCGCCCCCGTCGTGGAACTTGCGCTGCAGGGGACGGTCGCCACCATCAAGATCAAGCTCGGGCGCGATCAGCACATCACGTACGACGACCTCTCGACCACCGGATGGTCCACCGTGAAAGACAAAGCCGGGCCACCGGTGCGCCCCGGTGGCCCGATGATCGTGATGACTGGACACATCGGTGCTGCCAGCTCGGTTGTCATCAAACGGCCTTGACTCGCCGATTCTGCCTACTCTGGGATCATGCCGTTGCCTGAGCGCTGGATCCCGCACCGCCGATCCGATGGGGAAGTGGTCGGCTGGATCGATCTGGAGACCGCCGATCCGCAAGTACTGCCGATCGACCGCCTCGGTCGTCCGCTCCCGCTGGTCGACGATTGGCACGACGCCGAGGAAGCCCTCGAGGCGATCGGCCTGGGCTTCCTGATGTCCAAGTTCGACTACCGCGGGCAGACTGTCCGGATCCGCCACGTCTACGACGACCACCTCGTCGTCACGACCGCGGTGACCGATGCCGTCGGAGACGTTGGTGACGAGTTCACGCTGGCCTTCCCCGTCGGGGATCAGTTGATCGAACTGCGCTGAACGTCCGCGCGAACGAGCGGTATCCAGGTGGTGAGTGGAGCGAGAACGCCGCTACGGTGCCACGTGGCTCCGCGCGTCAGACACCTTGAGTACCAGTCGGAGTGGGCGGTGGCGCACCGGGACGAATCCGAAGCGCTGATAGAAATTTGCGGCGTCGTCGTCGATTGCGTCGACGACGACGATCCGGCCGCCGCCGATCGCCGCGGCAGCGACGATGCGGGTCATCGCGTCGAGAATCAGCTGTCCGCCGACGCCCTGCCCGTGCAGCGTGCGGTCCACGGCGAGGCGCGCCATCAAGTACCCGGGAATCCGGGAGTGGCCGCCGGCCATGCCGCGGCTCAGTCCATCGTCGTCCCGGACGACCTCGGTCGGGCACAGTGCGAAATATGCGACGACGGTCCCAGTGGGATCGTCCGCGTGGGTCCACACGTACACGCGAGCGGTGCCGGCCCGCTGTGCTCGACGCGCATTCCGCGTAAGCCAGGTGTTCAGATCGTCCTTGCCGCAGTCGAAGGAATCGACGCGGTGGTCTGGGCCCAGTTCGCCGGACTGATAGCTCACCGCGCTACTTCTGCTCAAAAATGCGGGGCTTGGCCGCTTCTTCGGCTAACCGCGAGGTGTCCGCTCGGAAGTCGAGGGAGTGAAACAACTCGTCGAACTGTTCGGCTGGCATCACGGTGATTAACTCTTCGTGCAGAACGATGTCGGCGCGCGAACGCGCTGCCTTGCGAATGAACTCGGACGTCGGCTCGTGGACGGACTTGGCGGCCCGCTGGATCAGATCGATCAGCTCGGCCTCGGCGCGAACCTCGATGCGACTCGCCTTCGGTGATGTCATGGTTCCCCCAGATTCTCTGTACGGAAGGTAACCGTACATCGGTAGCTGGGCGATGACCAGGGTGGGCGGTGCCGGGGCTTTGGTCGCGGATCAGCTGATTCACGCCACGGCGTGCCCGGATCGTGATCGACTTCCCGGAAGGTTCACGACGATCGGCACGGGGGAGTGGAATGGAACGGCTCACGGGCATAGATGCGATTCCGGTGAACGCCGAAACCGGACCGATGAACATCCACATCACCGCGTTGTTGCTGGTAGATCCGCGGCCGGCGGGGCCCGGCTTCGACGCCGACCACCTGTACGGGCTGCTCGTCGAACGGCTCCCGCTCAACCCGCTGGTGCGGCTCCGCCTGGTGCAGAAACCGCTGCGTCTGGGGCAGCCGGTCTTCGTCGACGACCCGGACTTCGACGTCCACAAGCATCTGCATCGCCTCGCGGCCCCGGCCCCAGGCAGCCCGCGGCAGGTGGCCGCCTTGATCGACGACATCCACCGGCATCGCCTCGGGCACGACAAACCGCTGTGGGAGGCCTGGGTGATCGAAGGCCTCGCCGACGGTCGGCTCGCCGTGGTCGTCAAGTTCTCCCACGCCCTCTCCGACGGCGTCGGCGCGGTGAACCGGCTGCTGCCCACCTTGCTCTCCGCCGACCCCGACCACGACCCGGGCTTCCCCGAACCGGGCCCGGCCGCACCGCTGCCGGGCACCGGCGGACTGCTCGCCGATTGGATCGCCGAATCAGCGGGCAACGTGGCCGGGGCGGCGCGGGTCGTCGGACGCGGCACTCCGCAACTCGGGCGGGCCATCGCCGAACGACTACTGTCGATGGCCGCCGCACCCCTGCGCCACCTGCGCGGCGACGACGCCGACATCGACCCGCGCCTGCACGCCGCCCCGGCCGACACCCGGCTGAACCGGCCGATCAGCGAACGACGCAACAGTGCCTACGTCGACGTGGCACTCGACCGGCTGCGCGGCCTCGGCGCGGCCTACGGCGTCACCGTGAACGACGTCTTTATCGCCGCCTGCACCACCGCCCTGCGACAGTGGCTGCAGACCCACGACACCGTGCCCGACGTCCCGCTGCAAATTTTCGTCCCGATCTCCACCCGCAGCGCCGACGACGACGCTCTCAACAGCTGGAGTCTGGCCCTGGTCCGGCTGCCGGTGTTCCTCGCCGATCCGGTGGAGCGCCTGACGGTGATTCACGAGGCCACCAATCGGGTGAAGTCCGGTCGCGGCGCCAGCGGGCCGGCCGTGGACGTCGCCGACCTGATTCAGCTGGTGCCGCCGACGCTGCTGCGAATGGCCGCCAGCACCTATGTGCTCGACCTCGTGGCGCCGCTGCGGCCGCCGTTCTTCCACGCCTGCTTCTCCAACATCCCCGGCCCGCGCGGCCCGCTGTGGCTCGGCGGCGCCCGCCTCGAGGGGATCTATCCGTTCGGTCCGCTGTTCCAGGACATGAACGTCAATCTGACGGCGGTCTCGTACGACGGCCGCTTCGGGTTGGGCGTCGCCGGCTGCCCGGACAACGTGCCCGACGTCTGGGAGATCACCGACGCCTGGCTGGCCGCGCTCGACGAACTGGACCGCCTCGCGCCGCAGTAGATGGATGCGGGTCTGCTCGATTGGCTCGGTGGGGGACCAGATCGGACGCGCCGGCTCGATGATTGAGCGAGTGAAGCGAGTCGAAATCGTGTGTCTCTGGAGGGGGTGGTTTCGACTCGGGCCTCCTCCGTCGGCCCTGCTCAACCGGCGAGCTGGGGGCCTCCTCCGTCGGCCCTGCTCAACCGGCGGGAGGAGGGCCGCGTCCGTCGGTTCAGCGCGAGCGGCGGAAGCCCGAGGCGATCAGGACGATGCCGGCCAGGGTGCCAGCCACGATCAGGATCCACGGCAGCAGCGAGAGCGCGGGGACGCTGACGCCGCCGGTCAGGCCCCACGCGGCCACCATGATCGCGATGACACCGGCGATCACGAGCGCAGGGGAGCGGCGCGGGGTGTCGATGGTCTCGACGTCGTCGGTCATTTCTTCATCTCCACATTTCCCATGCCCACGTGGGCGTCGATGGTCAGGACTGGGCCGTCGCCGGACCCGCCGACGACGCCGGTTGGGCAGGTGAAGTCGCCGATACCGACGCTGCAGTCCGGGCGGACGCGGACGTTCGGCGGCAGCAGAACCTCGATCTCGCCGACGCCCTGATTGACGGTGATGGTCTTGTCGGCGTCGAGCGAGCCCAACCCGCGCAGATCCAGAATCGTGTTGCCGACGGAGAGTTCGTAGTGCTCGCGCAACTGCGACTGCTCGGTGATCTCGTACTTGCGCTCACCGATCCCGCCCTTCGGCGCCGACCAGCCGGTCGACGCGATCATGGTGGCGACGACGGCGATCGCGCCGACCAGTACGCCGAGCGGCACCAGCCCGCTGGCATGCCCGCCCTCGGGCTTGCGCTGGAAACCGGCGACCACCAGCCCGGCGCCGATCACCAGCAGCGTCAGCGACGCGATGCGGCCGACAGTGAACCACTCGGCGCCGATCAGCTGAGCCGCTGTACCGGCCATCGCGGTCAGGACGGCCAGCCCTGCGGTGACCGGGAGGACCGCCGACCGCGGGGGCTTGGGCTTCTCGAGCACCGGCGTCGGCGTCGGATTCGGGAGATCCCACGCGAAGTCGGCGACGCCGAGCGGGTCCCACGATGGCGGGGTCGGGTGCGCCAGGAGCGGATCGAGCTGGTCGTCGTCGGTGGGTGTGTGGGGGTGCGCGGTCTGGGTGTCGCCGACGGTGTACGGCGTGGTGTCGACACCGTCGCTCACTTCGTTCGCGCTGGGCGGGGC
>NZ_JBAQWU010000456.1:0-2030 GCF_049299075.1 Gordonia sp. (in: high G+C Gram-positive bacteria) | reverse complement strand
GTACACCGATGGTTTCCTGCCGCGGGCGGCGAATGTGCGCAACGTGGTCGTTCAGGATTTCTGCCCCAGCGATCCGGTCGGACACCTGGGCCTGCCGTACGACAGTTGGGTGGGCGGAGTGGTGCTGAACACCCTCGGCGGCAGCACGGCGACCCCGCGCTGCACGTCGGGCTTCCCGTTGTAGCAGGCAGATCGCCGTGGCTACTCGTCCGCGGCCAGGTAGGCCCACGCCGCCATACCCGAGGTGAGGGTGACGGCGGTGCGGACGTAGTCGTCGACCTCATAGGCATCGGCGGCGGCCAACTCGTCGTCGGACAAGACCAGATAGGCGCCGGGAGCCGAGTCGGTCGGCGCGCCTGCGCGCAGAATCGGATGTCGATCAGACCCGCTGGTCCTGATCACCTCGGGATCGGTGATCGTCAGCCACTCGATCCGGTAGCCGGGCAGGGCGTCGTCGATGGTCGGCACGGACCGAGCGAACAGCGCCGCCTGCACCTCGGGCTGCCGGAGAGTGCCGTAGGAGAAGAGGTGATGGGTCACCCGGGGAAGCCTACGTGCGCCGGTACGCCATAATCTGACCCGTGACGGTCAAACCGCAGCAGCGGGTGTTCGAGGTCCTGGTGGACCGCAGCGAGCGTGCGGCCAAATGCACCATTCTGCCGTTGGCCTACCGGGACGACTTCGCAATCCGGCGTATCCGCCGCGGCGTCCCGCTCGGTCCGCTGAGCGGCGACCTGCTCCTGCACCCGGACGGTGAATCGCTGGCGACCCTTGCCCCACGACTACGTGCCGACGGCCCCGTCGAGCGGCTCTCGGCCATCGACTGCACCTGGAAGCAACTGCCCAGATTTCTCCGCTGGGTTCCCGAGCCGCTCCCGCTGCTGGCTGGCATTCCGCCGGGCTTCGTGACCGCCTACCCGCGGAAGAACAAAGTGGACCTGGACCCCGACGGCGGCCTGGCGACTATCGAGGCGTTGTTCATCGCCGACGCCTTCCTCGGCGGCTGGGACGAGACCCTGTTCACCGAGTACTACTTCGGGGCGGCATTTCTGGCGGCCAACGCCAGCGTGTTTGCCCGCTACGGGCTCGGCCCGCGCCGGTAGTCAGTCCCGGAACACCGGCGCGTGGCGCGCGAAATCGGTGGCGGCACTTCCGGTGAGCAGTCGGGACGGCTCCGGGTCGCTGCGCAGAATCCGTGCCAATTCGGTCGAATCGGGGAGCGGTCCGTCGCCGGCGACGACGACGACGTTCCCGCTCCGCTTGCCCTTGAACATCGACGGATCGGCGATGAGCTCGACATTGCTGAAGACCTCGGCGACGGTCGATACCTCGCGCCGCGCGGACGTGAGATCGCGCCGATCGCCGACGTTCGCCAGGTACAGCCCGCCGGGGGCCAGGACCCGCCGCACCGCCGCAGTGAACTCCGCCGTCTTGAGATGGTCCGGCGTGATCGCTGCGGCGAACGCATCGCGAATGATCAGATCACGCGTGGACTCGGTGAGCGCCTCGACTACTTCGCGTGCATCTCCGACGCGAATCCGCAGCCGCGGCGCCCGCGGCAGGTCGAACCATTCGCGGGCCAGGCGGGCAAGCTCGGCGTCGACCTCGACGGCGACGTGCTTGGAGTGGGGGTAGCGGTGCGCCATCGCGCGGGGCAGCGCGCACGCGGCGGCACCCAGGTGCAAGAAACGCAGAGGTGTCGCCGTGTCGGGGTAGGCATCGGTGATGGCGGCGGCCATCTGGCGCATGTACTCGAACTCGAGATTGCCCGGATCGAACGGGTCAACGTGACTGCTCTGCGCACCGTTGACGGTCAGCAACCAGCCACCGACCCCATCGGCGACGAGTTCGGCTGTGCCGGTGGAGATGTCGAAGCTCCCGGATTCGGGTTTAGGTGTGCTGGCCATCGGCTCAAGGGTAGCCCCCGGGCCGATACCATCGGCGACGTGAACACATGGGACTCGGTGGCGATCGGCATGGCGGCCGGAATGGTCGGGGACCTGGCCGTCGGCGATCCGCAGCGCGGGCAC
>NZ_JBAQWU010000455.1:0-2070 GCF_049299075.1 Gordonia sp. (in: high G+C Gram-positive bacteria) | reverse complement strand
CCGCACCGGTGCCCACCGACTCCCAGTTGCACCCGATGGGTCTGAGTATCGTCGAGTAGCGTCCCGCCGACCGAGTACCAACGCTCCGGACGGGGCGATTCGGCCGCGGCCGGGGCGATTCGACGGCAGGCAGTACGGAATGTCACAGGAGGACACGATGGCGACTTCTTCGCCAGTGCAGGTAGAGCGGGTCGAGTATCAGCAGCGCAGCGTGCGCAGCCGGTTGACGTGGGTCGGCATGCGCGTAGGAGCCTACCCGGTGATTGCCGCGTGGTCGCGAATGCCCGAACGCCACTGGCCGTACGACGCGTTCGATCAAGTGAGCGGCAAGGTGGTGCCGCCGCTGCCGGGGAACTTCTGCGAGCCAGTGCGGCTGCCGCACTGCGCGGCCGAACTGCAGATTCCGCAGGGCGCGCGCTCGGATCGGGCGATTCTCTATTTACACGGCGGGGCCTTTATCGTCGGTGGCATCGGTTCGCATCGTCGCCTAGCCGGGTCGATCGCCGCCCACGCGCACGCCCAGGTCTTGGCCGTCGGCTACCGCAAGATGCCTGATCATCCGCCATCGGTATCGGTGCAAGACTGCTTCGACGGCTACCAGTGGCTCCTCGACCGCGGTTTCACGCCCGAGCAGATCGTGATCGCCGGCGATTCGGCGGGCGGCTTCTTGGCCGCGATGACCGCAGTCACCATCCGCGATAAAGGAATGTCGCGCCCGGCCGGGCTGATCTGCGAGAACCCGTTGATCGACCCGACGCCGTCGCGCCGTCGCGAAGGCGCCTACCGGGTCGCCGACCCACTGTTCCCGCACCGGGCATTCACCGAGTTCGACCGGCTGATCCGGTTGAGCGAGCCGACCGGCGACGCTGTCGCCCCGCTCGACGGCGATCTGTCTGGCCTGCCACCCACCCTGATCCAGGTCGGCTCGCACGAGACGCTGCGCGTGGACTCCGAAGACTTCGCCGCCGCGCTCGCCGCGGTCGGCGTCCCGGTCCGTTTGGAGATCTACAAGGGTGCGGTCCACGTGTTCCAGGCCTTTATCGACGTGCTCCCCGAATCCCGGACCGCGATCAAGGCCATGGCCCGCTTCGCGGTGCAGTGTTACGGCGACGCTGGCTGGTCCCCCCACTGACCCGGGCGGTCAGGTCAGGCCGGCCTCGCCGAGGATTACCCGATAGACAAGCGCAGTTTCCGGGCCGAGCACCGCACCGACCAGCTCGATCAGCGTGTGCACAAATCCCGGTCCGTGTACCGCACCGGGCGGGTCGGCGTGAACGGCCGGATCAAGGTGATGCGCCACCTCATGCAAGACCACCAATTCCCGCATGGCCCAACGGTTTTCCTCGGTCGCGGGCACTGCGATCTCGGCCTTAGCCGAGTTGTAGTGCGCGGCCGACGCTGACCGACGATCCCGCACCGTCACCGGAATCTGCGCCCGATCAAAGTGCTCGACGACACCACTGAGCGCCAACACCCGGTCCACATAGCGCTGCACGGAGTCGACCGAGGCGAACTTCGCTTCGGCAGGCAACGTCAGCCGCGCCCCGGCCAGCTCGACGGTGTGCGCGCTCGGCCCTGGACGCTCCATCAGCCGATAGACCATCCGCTCGGCCGCATAGAACGCCGATCGCTTGCTGTCCCGGGTCATGGCTCGGCCTACTTGCCCAATGCGCCACGCGCCGAACCGAATTGGCGGTCGGCGCCGATCTTGGCCCGACGTCCCGCCGAGTCGCCGGCGCGGCGCGCCGCCGTCGAATAGCCCGCCGTGGCGCTGCTCGGCCGCCAGCTTCCGCGGGCACTGGAGGTCTGCTTGTAGAAGTCGGCGACCTCCACCTCTTTGTGTCGCAGAGCAATCGCCGTGGACGATGCCCCCGGCGCCGTGGCGATCTCGGCCTCGTCGCCGGCGATGGCGGTACGCCGCTGCTCATCGCGCGCTTGGAGCAGGCGCGCGCCAATCCGTTCGGCGAAGGCGGACTGGAAGTTCAGGCGCGCGGTAATCGGCGAGAGCGACTTCTCCTCCACCACGCGGCGTCGCCACGGCCCGTAATCGCGCGTCACGACCTGCTGGGC
>NZ_JBAQWU010000454.1:0-3346 GCF_049299075.1 Gordonia sp. (in: high G+C Gram-positive bacteria) | reverse complement strand
CGCGGGCGGCGTGCAGCCCACGCATCGTCCACACCTGCGCCATGGCTGGCGGTGCGACGATCCCGGGGTGCCCGGCGGCGCGGGCCGCAGCGTCGTCGACGTAGATCGGATTCGCATCGCCCATCGCCTCGACCCAGTTGTGGATCATCGGCTGGTTGATCGGATCGCGTCCGTGTTTGGGCGCGCTCGGGCCAGCAGCGATGATCACCGCGGCCGCCTCGCGGATCTGCTCCGCGCTCATCGCGCTCATCGCTGGCTCCGGGGCAGCCCGAGACCGGCTGTCGCGATCAGATCGCGCATCACCTCGTTGACGCCACCGCCGAAGGTGATCACCACATTGCGTTTGGCCTGCAGGTCGAGCCAGGCGACGAACTCCGCGGTGGCCGGGTCGGTGAAGTCACCGTAGGTGCCGACGACGTCGTCGATCAGCCGGTAGATCACCTGCAGGCGTTCGGTCGCGAAGACCTTTGTCGCCGAGGCATCGGCCATGGAGATCTCACCCGCAGACGCGACCTGCCAGTTGAGGAGTTCGTTGAGTCGCTCGTAGACGCCGATCTGGGCCAACACGCGGCGCACCGCGGGTTGGGAGATGACGGGCTGGTTGTCGTAGGTGGCGGTGGTGGCCCACTCGCGCAGCCGGTCGGCGAGACCGCCGATGCGCCCGGCTGGACCCAGCATCACGCGTTCATGGTTGAGCTGCGTGGTGATCAGCTTCCAGCCGTCGCCTTCGGCGCCGACCCGCATCGAGGCCGGCACCCGCACATCGCTGTAGTAGGTGGCGTTGACGTGGTGCGCGCCGTCGGCGGTGATGATCGGGGTCCACGAGAATCCGGGGTCGGTGGTGTCCACGATCAGGATTGAGATCCCTTTGTGTTTCGGCGCCTCCGGGTCGGTGCGCACCGCCAGCCAGATGTAGTCGGCGTCGTGTCCGCCGGTGGTGAAGATCTTCTGCCCGTTGACGATGTAGTCGTCACCTTCCCGCACGGCGCGGGTCGTCAGGGAAGCGAGGTCGGTCCCGGCGTCCGGTTCGGTGTAGCCGATCGCGAAGTGCACGTCGCCGGTCAGGATGCGGGGCAGGAACTTCTCCTTCTGTTCCTCGGTCCCGTAGCGCTGCAACGTCGGCCCCACGGTCTGCAGGGTGACCGCGGGCAGCGGGACATCAGCGCGGACGGCTTCGTTGGTGAAGATCTGCTGCTCGAGTTCGCCGAATCCTTGGCCGCCGTAGGCTTCCGGCCAACCCACCCCGAGGCGGTCGTCGGCACCGAGCTGCTTGATCACGCCGCGGTACGCGCGGCCGTGCCGATCGGTGCGCAGCTCGACCTCGTCGTCCGGGCTGATCAATCCGGCGAAGTAGGCACGGAACTCGTCGCGCAGCGCACGTTGGGCGTCCGTCAGATCTACATGCACGCGAGTGCCTCCAAAGTTTGTTCGCTGCCCCCGGTCAGTCTGGCTAGATCTTTGGCCAGCGAGAAGTAGCGGTGCAGCGGATAGGTGAGGTCAACGCCGACGCCGCCGTGCAGATGGGTCATCGTCCGCAGTGCGGCGGGCACTTCGGTGGCCACCCAGTAGCTGGCAGTCGCGAGATCCTGCTCCGCGTCCCGCCCGGTCGCCACCCGCCAGGCGGCCGAGGTGACGATCAGGTTCAGGGTGCGCGAGACGACGTAAATATCCGCCAGCTGCTGGCCCACTGCCTGGAAGGCGGCGATCGGGCGGCCGAATTGTTCGCGGCCGACCACGTGGGCGGCGGTCATGGACAGCGCCCCGGAGAGTAGGCCGTCGACGTATGCGCCGAGCAGCGCCCGGTACACGTCGGCGAGCCCCGGACCGTCGTCCGACAGCACATCGTCGTCGTGCACCGGCACCGCGTCGAACGTCACCGTGTACTCGCCGACCCCACTCGACGTCGGGGTCTTGCGCAGCGTCACGCCGTCGGCGCCCGGATCGACCACAACGGTCCCGTCGTCGGTGCTCACCAGCAATGCACTCGCCCCGTCAGCACAGCCCACGCCGGTCTTGGTGCCGGTGAGCGTGCGCCGCCCGGGTTCGCCGGTCAACTCCACACGCGGTTCAGCGCCGAGGGTCTCGCCGCGTTCACCGACTGCGATCGCGGCCCAACCGCCGTCGGCCACAGCCTGCGCCCATCGCGCGGCCGTCGCCGGAGAGCTGGCCAGCACCGCTGTCGCGGTCAGCGTCGCGACCAATGGGGTCACCGCGGCGACCTGACCGGCACCGGCAGCCAGGGGGATCAGCGCATCGAGGGGTAGCGAGTCGCCGCCGAAGGCCTCGGGCAAGGCGAGCACAGTGAGCCCGGCCTCGGCAAAGGCACGCCAGGCGGCGCCCTCGAAGTCGGACCGAGTGAATTTCTCGGTCCAGTCCGGCGTCAAGCGCGCGGTCACCTCATCGGTGGCCTCGGCCACCGCGGCGGCGGCCGTACTCGGGGTGAAGTCCACCCGGGTCTCCGTTCGTCTGGACTGAAACACGTTCTTTATTAGAACACGTTCTACTTTACCTTTTCATTGCCTGGGCAGGCCGAGAATCCGCTCGGCGGCCGCTGTCTTCAGAATCTGAGTGGTGCCACCGGCGATAGACAGGCACCGATTAAGTAGAAACTGCTCGCCCGCCCCGCTCGGCACCAGCGCCGCAGTCCCGAGCACACCGATCGCATACTCCGGAACCGCCTGCCGATGCACCACACCGACCAGCTTCCGGACGCTCGACGTGGCACCCGGGTCGGTCCCCGACAGGCGCTGCGACAGCGCGCGCGCATCGAGCACCCGGCCGATATGCGCATCGGCGATCAGCGCACCGAGCCCGTCGACCTGCAGCGGGGTGAGATCTGCGCCGGTCTCGTCGAGCTGACGCAGCAGCGCGTCCATCTCCTTGCCGAGCCCCGCACCACCCATCGCCACCCGCTCATTGGAGAGCGTGGTGCGCGCCAGCCGCCAGCCGCCGTTCACCTCGCCCACGACGCAGTCGTCGGGCACCACGACCTCGTCGAGGAAAACCTCGTTGAACAGCGCCCGGCCGGTCAGCTCGCGCAACGGCCGGATATCGATTCCCGCCGAAGCCATGTCCACGAGGAAGTAAGTGATGCCCTTGTGCTTGGGCGCCGCCGCGTCCGTGCGCGCCAGGCACACCGCCCAGTGCGCATCTTGTGCCGCCGACGTCCAGACCTTCTGCCCGGTCAGCTTCCAACCGCCATCCACCCGCTCAGCTCGGGTGCGCAGCGACGCCAGATCGCTACCAGCTTCAGGTTCACTGAACAGCTGGCACCAGACCAGATCGCCAGCCAGCGTCGGCGCAATGAACCGCTCCCGCTGGGCCGCCGTGCCATGCTCCAGAATGG
>NZ_JBAQWU010000453.1:0-2504 GCF_049299075.1 Gordonia sp. (in: high G+C Gram-positive bacteria) | reverse complement strand
TGCCCACTCTGGCCCGCGCTCTCGGCGCCCGCCTCGGCAAGGGTGTCGACCTGCATTCGCTGCCCCCGGTCACCGGCCTGCTGACGGTCGGCAACCTGGCCGCCATCGAACCCGAAGTGGACCTGTCCGGCTGGTGGCTCGACGGTGACGTCCTGCACCTCGGGGCGATCGAGATCAAGGACCGCGCCACCATCGGTGCGCGTTCGACGCTGATGCCCGGCGCGGTGGTCGGCCGCGGCGCCGTCGTCGATCCGGGTTCGACGGTTCTGCACAAGGTCAAAGCACGCCAGCATTGGGCAGGCTCGCCGGCGGCCAAGATTGGCAAGGCCCGCGCACACGGCCCCCAGGATCCGCCGCCGGCCGGGCGCGGCTGGGTACCCGTTTACGCGTTGAGCGCCCTGCTGATCGCTGGCATTCCCCTGCTGGCACTGGCTGTCGGACTGGTGGTGACCTTCTCGTGGGCACTGTCGGGAGACAGCCTCGAATCGGCGGTCCTGCGTGCGCTGGCCCTCAGCCCGCTCGGCACGCTGGCTGCGCTCGCCACCTTCGCGCTGGCCACCCTGATCGTCGTGCGCCTGGCATCGGTCGGGCTCACCCCGGGCTGGTACCCGGTGCGCAGCCGGACCGGCTGGCAGATGTGGCTGACCGAGCGCGTGATGGACTCGGCACGCACGTATCTTTTCCCGCTGTACGCGAGTCTGCTGACACCGTGGTGGTTCCGCGCGCTCGGCGCCCGAATCGGCTCGGGTACCGAGATCTCCACCGCGCTGGTCATCCCGAAATTCACCGTGGTGGGCGCCGATTCGTTTCTCGCCGACGACACCATGGTCGCGTCGTACGAGCTGAGCGGCGGGTGGATGCGGATCGGCCAGGCGCGCGTCGGCAAACGCGCCTTTCTCGGAAATTCCGGCATGGTGGCGCCCACCCGCAAGGTGCCCAAGGGCGGTCTGGTCGCGGTCCTCTCGGCCGCGCCGGAGAAGGCCAAGTCCGGCTCCAGTTGGCTGGGCAGTCCGCCGCAGCGACTGCGCCGGACCGCCGGAGAGGCCGACAGCTCACGCACCTTCGCACCGTCGCTCGGGCTGCGGATCGCCCGCTCGGTGGTGGAGACACTGCGCCTGATTGCCGTGTGGATATCCTTCCTCATCGGCGTCGGCGTGCTGCTGTCGCTGCAGGCGGTGGCCACGGCCACCTCACCTGCTGTCGCCACCGCCGTCAGCGGACTGGTACTGCTCGCCGCCGGGGTGGTGGCCGGGGTGGTGGCAGCACTGGCCAAATGGATCGTGATCGGGCGCATTCGACCCAGCGAGCACCCGTTGTGGAGCTCCTTCATCTGGCGCAACGAGCTCTCCGACGCTTTCGTCGAAACGGTCGCCGCACCGTGGTTCGCCAATGCCGCCGCCGGGACACCGGTAATCAACCTGTGGCTGCGCGCCCTGGGCGCCAAGATCGGGCGCGGCGTCTGGTGCGAGTCATATTGGCTACCCGAGGCAGATTTGGTGACCCTGGGCGACGGCGCCAACGTGCAACGCGGCTGCGTCGTCCAGACGCACCTGTTCCACGACCGCGTGATGGCCATCGACACAGTGACCATCGCCGCAGGCGCCACCCTCGGCCCGCACAGCGTCGCACTGCCCGCCGCCGGACTCGGCGAAGGTTCGACAGTGGGCCCAGGTTCACTGGTGATGCGTGGCGACCGAGTTCCCGACCACACCCGATGGCAGGGCAATCCCGTCGTCCCGTGGCCGCGCTGACCGTCCGGTATCCCCCGACTAAGTGAATCCGCGCCGATTCCGCACGTCTGAGGCCGCCATCGGTAGAGACTGGCGCGCCTTCGGCAAGCACAGTGAAAAGCAGGAACGACTACCCAAGAACTTCATCACGTCGGCACCGGCGCCGGTGGTCGGCGATGCGCTGCGCACGACGTACCGGGCCGGGGATCTGTCCCCGCTGAATAAAGTCGTGCTGTTGGCGGACAACCCCGGCTGCTTCCGGGTCGGCGTCACCTACGCCGACGATACCGAGTTCACCTTTGCCGACGGCACCACCGGGCACACCACCGGGGAACCGCTCTTCGTATTCGAGGTGCACTACCGCCCGCACGGCCCGGGCACCCACGGATACTTCGTGTGGACTCTGCTGCCCGATGAACCAGACGATTTTGAGAAACCGCAGATCGAGGCGATCCCAGTCTGGGCGATGAGTCCGGTGTACCAGCTCGATCCGCAGATGGAACTTATTGCCCACAAGGACGCGGCGGCCCGCGGCCTGGCCACCGGCACTGTGCAGCCCGTGCACCTCCCCGGCATGGGCGACGTGGCCAACCGGAAGGCGTTCGCACCGGGCTCTCGCCCCGACGCTCCTGGCCCACCGCCACCCGTGCCACCCCAGCCCTTGCCACCCCAGTCCTTGCCACCCCAGTCCTTGCCACCCCGACCCGGACCACCCCCGCCGTCGGTACCTGCCCAGGGCGCCGGTCCCGGCGGCCCGGGTCAGCCGCTCCGACC
>NZ_JBAQWU010000452.1:0-5038 GCF_049299075.1 Gordonia sp. (in: high G+C Gram-positive bacteria) | reverse complement strand
GTCGATACGGGTCCCCGAGGAGGTGCCCACCCCGCGATCGGTCGACGGCGTCGACCTGACGGTGCTGGACGCCGGCTGGTCGCTGCGGGAGCTCGCCGCCTCTCAGACCGGGGCGTGGGTCGCCACCACTGCCGCGGACGTCGAGGTCCTGGTGACCCGGCCGAACGGTCTCGCGCTGAGCCAGACCGAGGCCGCACTCGCCGACCTCGAGGATCAGCTCGACGCCGACCAAGTCGTTGTCGTCGTCGTGGGCGCCAGCCGCTGGGGCGACCGCGAGTTCGCAACCGCCGGCCGGTTGCTGCGCACGGCACACCGACAGGAGGCCGTGCTGTTCACGCCCCTCCTGCCTACCAGGGCCCTGCCGGGCCTTGGCCCCGACCCGCTGCCCAAGCAGCTCACGAACCCCTCCCAGCGCCTGCTGGAGCGGATCACCACCATCACCGGCCCGCTGACGGCGAACCGGAACTGAGAGGAAAGAGGAGAGACACGATGTTCATCGAAGCCATCTCCGAGGTCGCCACCCAGCTCGTGGCCTCAGGAACCATCAAAGCCGAGGGCGTCGGCGACGTGTGCGCGGCGCCGCCGACCGGTGTCGCGCCCTACGTCAACGACATTCTCGGCTGGGTCAAGTACGGCGTCATCGCCATCATCATCGGCGCCGGCTTCGCCTCGACCGGAGCGTTGATCGTGGGCAAGTTCGGCCAGATGGGCCGCGCCGCGCAGCTCGGTGCATCGGGCCTGTTCTGGACCGTGATCGGGGCGATCGCGTTCGTCACGATCTACGCCATCCTCAACGGCATCGTCGGGAACGGCTGCTGACATGTTCCACCGGACCCGGCACGTCTACCAGACCAGGTTGGCTGACCCCGACACCGAGTGGACCCGCATGCGGCTTCAGGCCCTGCTGGGTGTCGCGGTGGTCGTAGTCCTCGCGTTGATGGCGGGCGGCGTGTGGTCGGTGGTCAGCATGCGCACCGGCTCCTCGCCCAACAACGATGCCGCGTCCACTTCGCCACAGTCCGCACAGGACCAGCTCGCGGACAAGCAACTACCCGAAGCGCCGCTGGAGGCCGCACAGCCCGGCACCCTGTCCTCAGGCGAGACCGGCACGCTCGAGATGCCGGCGCCCATGGAGGTTGGGGAGGTCGGGGTTGCGACCGGGTACCCACACACACCGGAAGGCGCCCTGGCCCAGCTGGCCGCCATCGACACGACCGCCCTGTCCTCCGCCTCGGTTCGGGTAGCCCAGGACGTCATCAGCCAATGGGCCGCACCCGGGGGTCCGACGGCCGAGAGCTGGTCAGGGGTTCAGGGGTTGGCCGCGCTCCTGGAGTCAGCCGGGATGTCCTCGGACGCCCAGAACACGATCACGATCGCCGTCGAACCGAAGATGGGTTTCATCAAGGGCACGGTCGGCGACCACTTCGTCATCCCGTGCATCGACTTCATTATCACCGCCACCACCGCGACGGGACAGCCGCAGCAGGTCGCGGCCGCCGACTGCCAGCGCATGGTGTGGCAGGAAGGCCGCTGGGTGATCGGCGAAGGCGATGAGCCGGCACCAGCTCCGTCGCTGTGGCCCGGGTCCCAGGCCTCCTTCGACGCTGGCTACCAGTGGCTGGAGGTACCGCAGACATGAGCGAGCAGACCATTGCGGGCATCGTCCCGATGATCGATCTCAACCCCTTGCATTGGCTCGGCGACAAGGCCAAGGAGGGCCTGGCCGACGGGTTCACCTCGATGATGCTGGGCATCTGGTCGGCCGGCGTGTGGCTGCTCAAGACGGCCTTCGGCCTGATCGACAACTTCACTCCCAGCGTCGAGGACCCCGACCTGGCCAAGCTGTACTCGGTCACCTTGTGGATCGGGCTGGCGATCGCGCTGGTAGTGGCGTTCGGCCAGATCGGCCTAGCGGTTCTCCGGCAGGACGGCCGCGGGTTCGGCACCCTGGCAGCCGGAGTGGTGCAGTACGGCGTCGTCCTGGCCTGCTGGATCACCGTGTGCGCCGGACTCATCAGTGCCGCCTCCGCGCTGACCGAAGGCATCTTGGACACCCTGCTCGGAGTCGACAGCTTCTCCGGCTACGCGGCCGGAGACGACTTCGTCGACCAGGTCAGCGGAACCGTCCAGGCGGCCACGCTTGGGATCTGTTCTCTGTTCATCCTGATCCCGGCGGCCTTCGGACACATGGTGATCATGATGGTGCGTTCGGCAGCGCTGCTGATCCTGGTCGCCACCATGCCGATAGCGGCTGCGGGGGCGCTGTCGGAGGGCACGAAGTCGTGGATGTGGAAGTCGATCCGCTGGTTCTTGGCGTGCGTGCTGATGGAGCCGCTGCTGGCGCTGGTGGTGGGGATGGGCACGCAGTTCGCGTGGGCAGGCATGCCTGACGGTGAGGAGAAGGGCATCGGAGACAGTCCGCTGCACTTCGCCTCGACTTCGGAGAACATCGGCATGTCCGTGGTCGGGTCGATCATCATGCTGGTGGCCTGCTTCATGCCGATGGTCCTGTTCCGGCTGCTCGCCTTCGTCGACCCTGGCACGGCCTCGGGTGCCTCGTTCCGGTCGACGATGAACGCCAACGGCGGCGTCTCCGGCCTGTTGAAGGGCAAGGGCGCCGGAGCCGGCGGCGCGGCGGCCGGGTCTGGTGCAGCCAGCGAGACCGCCTCCGATGGGCGCACCACCTCCGAGAACGGTGCTGATGCCGAAACCGCGAACCGGTGGCAGTCCTCCAAGATCGGAAAACTCGGCGGCAAGGTCGGCGGGGTCGTCGGCGGCGCGATGGAGAAGACCGGGAAGGTCGCCCAGGCCGGCGCCTCGATGGGCGTCGACGTGCTCGGCCAGTCAGGCATCGGGAACCAGGGCTACTACCCGACCGAGCACGACCCCAAGCAGAAGAAGCAGAAGCACACCCCGCGGCCGTTCAACGACACCAACGGCGACGGTGTTGCCAACGACATTCCCCCCGAGGCCCAGGCCGCAGTTGAGGACGGAGCTTTCATCGCATGAGCGTTTACGGAGCATCGGCAACTCGAGACCGGCAGGCCTGGCTCTTCGGGCTCACCGGCCCGCAGTTCTTCTTGGTGCTGGCCTCCGGGTTCCCGACTTGGATGGCGATCGCCGTCGGGCAGTGGATCGCGCTGCTCGCCCTCGTTCCGTTGTGGGGCGTGGTCGGGCTGCTGATCTGTCTGCCGATCCGGGGCCACTCGGCCTTCCAGTGGATCGGGGTCCTGTTCCGGCACCTGGCCGGGGCGGCGTTCGGCTGGTCGCGGTTCCAGTCCAAGGCCGCGGCCGGCGACCTCGACCTCGGCGACGGGGAGAACGATGAGGACGACGGCGACGCGGGAGAGGCGGACCTGCCCGGCATCCTGGCCAGCATCGAGATCCACGACGGCCCGCCCATGACTGGGCAGACCGCCCGGCCAGCCATCATCAAGAACAAGGCGAACCGCACCTGGGCAGCCACCGCACGGGTCGTTCACCCCGGCATCGGGATGAGCGACGAGGCAGACCGGTTCCGCATGGGTGCCGGGCTGACGGAGATGCTGGAGGCCGCGACTGCCGGCAACCAGATCGACCTGGTCGTGGTGCAGGTACGCACTGTCCCCGACGACGGCACCGAGCGCGACGAGTGGGTACGTCACAACGCACGCCCCGACGAGCCGGAGGTCTCGGCCAGGGTCAACACCCAACTGGAGGCGATGACCGCCGGCGCCGCTGTGCGACGTGAGGCGTTCGTGACCGTGGTGGTTCGCGAGGACGTCATCAACAAGGACGCCAAGCGCGCCGGACGAGGGGTGATCGGCCGAGCTCGCATCCTGTACTCCGTGCTGGCCGAGGTCGAGGCCCGGCTGACCGGCTCGATCGGCTGCACCCGCGTGAACTGGCTCGACAGCTCCGAGCTCGCCATGGCGATCCGCACCGGGTTCGAACCGGGCGATGCGCCCGCTCTCGCGGACGCAGCCATCCATCACCGCGACGACCCGTCGATCGCGGCCGGTGTCCCGGTCGCGGCGGCGGGTCCGACCAACGCGTCGACCGCGCTGCGTTCCTACCGGCATGGAGAGTGGGAATCGATCTCCTCCACGATCCTGCTTCCCCGCAAGGGGGCGCGGATGGGTGCGCTGGCGCGGGTGCTGGTGCCCTCCCAGCCGGGCGAGCGGCGCGCAATGACGGTGTTCTACCGGCCGGTCTCACAGCAGGCCGCCGATCGGGCAACCGGCCGCGCGCAGATGTCGGCGGTGATGGCCGGGACGCTGCGAGAGAAGGCCGGCAAGGTCGAGCGCGCCAAGGACCGCCAGTCGGTCGGCAAGCTGCACGAACGCGACGAGAAGCTGGAGATGGGCCGCTCGCTGGTCAAGGTGTCCTCCGCGGTCTCGATCACGGTTCCGGCAGGCTGGAACGTGCAGGACTTCGGCCGTCGTCTCGACGCGTCGATCCGCATCAGCGGCTTCACACCGCTCCCTCTCGACGGGGCACACGACGCGGCCTTCGCCGTGTCCGCGATCCCGCTGGGCGCAGGCCTGCCGAAGAAGCGTCGCTGAACCCGAGAAGCACCGCAGTTCGGCTCGACCTGAAACAGCCCGGCCGTCAGATGTCCGATCTGGCGGCCGGGCTGTTGCTTCTCCGGACATGGACCACCAAACCGACCAGTTGAACGGATTGCCTGTGATGCGATCGAGGAACCGCTCGGCCCGGAGCCACCAGCCTCCGCTGGTCGGTCGCCTTCACGAGATGGCGACCAGCCCAGTCCCGCCGGCGGCGCCGGTGAGGTGGCAGCGACCTCACCAGGTCGGCCAGGCGCTGATCCCGGACCTGCAGATGGTCGTGGCCGGCCAACTCGGCCGAGGCAGGAAGTCCGTTCTCGCGAGGCAGCTCTACCTCGAAACCTTGCGTCGGTCGGGACGGCCGGTGATGGTGCTCGACCAGGCGCCCGCCTCGAAGCCGCTCGACCTCTCATCAGTCGCCAGGCGCGTGCTCGACCCGCTCGCGTGGGGACCTGGTCCGGCGAGCTCGTCGAGCGAGACGACGGGGGAGT
>NZ_JBAQWU010000451.1:0-6837 GCF_049299075.1 Gordonia sp. (in: high G+C Gram-positive bacteria) | reverse complement strand
ATCACCGACGTGCACGCCGCCCCGGTCAGCACCGCCGACCCCGACTCGGCCTAACCCCCGCCGGCTGAGCTCGTCCCCGCCGGCTGAGCCTGTCGAAGCCTCCAGCCCACACTCTCGGTTCCGCCCTATACATGCGCCATAGGGCGGAACCGAACCCATTGGCCGGAGCCGCCCCTTGGTGGTTTAGCCCGGCGACGAACGAGCCGGTGTCGAAACCACAGCCCACTCGCCGATAACTCCCAAATCACCCGCTAGCCTGGACGGACTGCGCATCGTATCGAGGGGAAGCCAAAGAATGGATCTGTCACCAGGGTCGACATTCGCCGGGTACCGAGTGGTTCGCCAACTCGGCCATGGCGGCATGGGCCAGGTCTATTTGGTCGAGAACCCCATGCTCCATCGCCTCGAAGCGTTAAAGGTCCTTTCCACCGGAGCAGGCGCCGCCGCCGACTTCACCGAACGCTTCGCCCGCGAAGCCCGCACCGCCGCCGGCCTGCAGCACCCGAGCATCATCACCGTCCACGCCTACGGCGTCGAAGGCGACGACCCGTGGTTCACTATGAGCTACCTCGACGGCGAGGATCTCAGCCAGGCGAAGCTCACCGACGCCGAGATCACCGAAGTCGCAAAACAAGCCGCGTCCGCGCTCGACTACGCCCACCACCGCGGCGTCATCCACCGCGACATCAAACCGGCGAACATCTTCATCACCCGCGACCACAATGGTCAGCTCGCGACCGTCACTGTCTTGGACTTCGGCATCGCCAAACTGGCCAACGCAACAGGTCTGACGGGCACCAACATGTTCATCGGCACCCTCGCCTACAGCGCACCGGAAATTATCGAAGGCGAGTTCCCCACCGGTGCCGCCGATCAGTACTCCTTAGCCTGCGCGCTGTACCAGCTGCTGACCGGTGTCCCGCCCTTCCCAGCAGACTCACACGTCGCCCTCATGCGCGCACATCTGGATAAGGTGCCACCCACGATCAGCACCCACCGGCCCGAGTTCAGAGCTGCTGACTCCGTTTTCGCCCGCGCGCTCGCCAAACGGCCCACTGAGCGCTTTGCCTCCTGCACCGCACTCGCCACCGCGGTCGCGGTTATCGGAACACCGGCGCCATCCGCGGCCGAGTTGTATGCGCCCACCGCGCAGGTATCCGGGCGCACCCACACCAACTCCGGATTAGTGAGTCGAACCCGGCACGCGGCCCCCGATCCGATCAGTCAACGTAGGCAACGTCGCAGCGGCGCAGCGGACGTCGCGACTCCACGTCCGAAGCCACGGTCGGCCCCGGGCGGCCTCCCTCGCCCCCGCCCGGAACCTGCTGCCGAGAAGACCGTGCGGCGAAAGCCGCCCACGAGCCAGTCGGCCAGCAGCGAGCGTGTCAGTCGAGCCAGCCGCGAGAGCGCCGAGGTCCAGCCGCCAGATACCCGTATTCCGCGAATGAAGGCCGAATCGCCACCGCCCGAACATGTCTATCGACGTAAGTCCGGCAGATCCAAACTGATCACGTTCAGCACCTGGGTTCTGCTGCTCCTCTTGGTTGCCGCGACAGTCGTCACCGCACTAGCAATGGCCGGCGCCTTCTGACTCGGCGACAAACCGCCGTCCCAGATGCGGATGACATCAAGTTCGCCGACTAGCCTGGACCGACTGCGTCCGAGCAACGAGGAGAGAACTGTCGGGGTCTGCAACCGGGGTCGACGTTCGCTGGACTCACCGTCGTACGCCTGCTCGGTCGCGGCGGCATGGGCCAGGTGTACCTCGTCGAGCACCCGACGCTGGAACGCTACGAAACGCTCATGGTCCTCTCCACCGGGGCAGGCGCCACCGCCGAGTTCACCAAACGCTCCGCCCGCGACGCCCGCACCGCCGCCGGCCTGCAGCACCCGAACAACATCACCGTCCACGCCGACGGCGCCGAGGGCCACGACCCGTGGTTGACGATGAGGTACCACGACGACAGGGTAGGGACGGCACTCATCCCCTGGTTCCGTAGCTGCCCGAGGCGCGATCCGAGACGCTGCGTCGCTGCGTCAAACAGCGCAGGCGGTACCACGCAGACGTCGCGGATCGGGTCGGGGCGCAGGCAGACGTCGTGATCCTTGTCGGGAGACGACCCACATCCGCGACGGATCGATCCGACGCCGACAGGATCCGCGACGCATACGGAAGGTTCAGCGGACTGGGGTGCGGCGTCGTCGTCCGCCACGGCAGCGATGGGAAGCAGCCTTTACCGCAGGTGAACTAAGGTTGGAGCCGTGCACGACGACCCGTTGACTCCGGCTTCGATCACCGACGCATTCGGTGAGGATGGCGCCCATATCCCCACCTCGTCATCGGTGCACGATGCCCTGCCCGACACTCTGCTGCGCCGGGTGAAGCAGTACAGCGGACGACTGGCTACCGAGGCGGTCGCCTCGATGTCCAAGCAGCTGCCGTACTTCGCCGACCTCGACGCCAGCCAGCGCGCGGGTGTGCAGCTCGTGGTCCAGACCGCCGTGGTGAACTTCGTGGAGTGGATCGAAGACCCCGAGGGCAACGTCAAATTCTCGGTGCAGGCGTTCCAGGTTGTCCCCCAAGATCTGGCCAGCCGCATCTCCCTGCTGCAGTCGGTGGAGATGGTCCGCGCAGCGATGGAGTTCTTCGAGAAGTGGCTGCCGCTGCTGGCGCGCAATGAGACGCAGCTGCGCGCCCTGACCGAGGCGGTGCTGCGCTACGGCCGCGAAATCGGCTTCGCCGCCGCCGCCATCTATGCCTCGGCCGCCGAATCCCGCGGCGCGTGGGACTCGCGCATGGAAGCCCTCGTGGTAGACGGCGTGGTCCGTGGCGACACCGGCCCACAGCTGATGTCGCGCGCGGCCGCCCTCAGCTGGGACTCCGACGCGCCGGCCACGGTGATCATTGGCTCCCCGCCGCCGGAGCAGAACGTCTCGGTGTCGCTGGCCATCCACAACACCGCCAAACGCTACGACCGCGCAGCCCTGTCCGTCGTCCAGGGTCGACGACTCGTCGCGATCGTCAGCGGCTCGATCCAGCCGACCGAGAAGTTCCTCACCGAACTCCTCGCACACTTCTCCGACGGCCCAGTGGTCATCGGACCGACTATGCCCAACCTCGTCTCGGCACCGGCGAGCGCCGTCGAGGCCATCGCCGGTATCGATGCCGTCGTCGGCTGGCCCGGCGCCCCGCGCCCCACCTACAGTTCCGAACTCCTCGCCGAGCGCGCTTTGAACGGCGACCGAAGCGCGGTGCACACGATGACCGACTCTCTCGTGACCCCGCTTCAGGATGCTTCGGGCACTTTGTCGGAGACTCTGGATGCCTTTCTGGACGCCGGATGCTCAATCGAACAGTGCGCGCGATCGTTGTACGTTCACCCCAATACGGTGCGGTACCGCCTCAAAAAGATCGCCGATGCCACCGGACGTGATCCAAGTAACCCTCGTGACGCCTACGTCTTGCGTGTCGCGGCGACGGTCGGTCGGCTCGCACGATTCGGGCAAGAATCGCCCCCTCCAACCCCGTGAGCCACGTAGGTAACAGATCGTGTCCCCCGTTTGTGCAGGCAGGCGCGTTTTGGCAACGATTCGGTAACGGATCTCGACCTGGCAACGATGGGGGCACCGACCGACGGTCACCCGCAGGCCATTTGTAGGAACCCTACAAAAACTGACCAAAAGGTTCGGACCCCACAACACCCCGCGCGACCCCCTTCACGGTGTTCGCTAATCAAGTGCTTTCGTTGTTAGCGCCCGGACAGGGCTCTCAGACTCCCGGCATGCTGACCGAATGGTTGGCAGCGCCCGGTGCCACCGACCGTGTCTCCGCGTGGTCGGAGGCGACCGGACTAGATCTGGTCCGTCTGGGCACCACCGCCTCCGCCGAGGAGATCACCGATACAGCGGTGACCCAGCCCCTCGTCGTCGTCGCCGCCTTGCTCGCGCATGAACAACTCGTGAAGAAGTACGGCGAATTACCCGCCGACACAGTCGTAGCCGGACACTCAGTCGGCGAACTCGCCGCGGCCGCCATCGCCGGTGTCATCACCGACGACGAGGCCGTCCGCCTCGCCGCCATCCGCGGCGCCGAGATGGCCAAGGCATGCGCCATCGAGCCGACGACGATGGCCGCCGTCCTCGGCGGCGATGAGAACGAGGTCCTCACCCGTCTCGACGAGTACGAACTGATCCCCGCCAACCGCAATGCGGCCGGGCAGATCGTCGCCGCTGGCGCCACCCCGAATATCGACAAACTCGTCGACAACGCCCCGGAGAAAGCCCGCATTCGCAAGCTCGCGGTGGCCGGAGCCTTCCACACGCACTTCATGGCGCCCGCACAAGAGGCCGTGGCGGCCGCCGCCGCCCAGATCACCCCGAACGATCCCACCTTCACCCTGCTGTCGAACTCAGATGGCCAGCCGGTGACCGGCGGCGCCGACGCGCTCGCCAAGATCGTCAATCAGGTCACCAGCCCGGTGCGCTGGGACCTCTGCAACGCGGACCTGCGTGCCGGTGAGACCGACGCCATCGTCGAACTCGCACCGGGCGGCACGCTCGTCGGAATCGCCAAGCGCGAACTCAAGGGCGTGCCCGCGCGCGCCGTCAAGGTCCCCGGCGATCTGGAGGACCTTCCAGGACTTGGATAGCGGTCGTAACCCCGACCCCCGGAGAGCCGCGCCCCGCGCAGCTTGTCCAATGCGTACGGCTCCCCGTGAGCCTCTCCGCAATCCGGAAATGCACGACAGCAAGCTGGCACGCCAGCAACTACTAACTAAGGAGAGCCCCGTGGCTGCAACTCAGGAACAACTCGTCTCCGGCATCGCCGAGATCATCGAAGAGGTCACCGGCATCGAGCCTTCCGAGGTCACCATGGAGAAGTCGTTTGTCGATGACCTCGACATCGACTCGCTGTCGATGGTGGAGATCGCTGTCCAGGTGGAGGACAAGTACGGCGTCAAGGTGCCCGACGAGGACCTCGCTGGCCTGCGCACCGTTGGCGACACCGTCGCTTACGTCCAGAAGCTCGAGGCCGAGAACCCCGAGACCGCTGCGGCCATCGCCGCCCAGATCGAGGCGTCCAAGAACGCATGACCGAGCTACGAGACTTCTCCACGCGCGGTGGAGAGTTCCCCAGCGTAGTGGTGACCTCGATGGTCGCCACCACGTCGCTGGGTGTCGACCTCGACTCCACTTGGGAGAAGCTCGTCGCCGGTGAATCCGGTATCCGCGAGCTGACCGACGATTTCGTCACCCGGTTCGGAGAACTCCCTTGCCGGATCGGCGGCCGGTTGGTCGAGGATCCGGCCAACGAGGTGACCCGCATCGAGGCGCGACGCATGTCGTACGTCGAACGCGTCTCCCACGTGATGAGCAAACGCCTCTGGGCAGCCGCGGGCGAGCCCGAGGTGGACCCGGAGCGTCTCGCCGTCGTGATCGGTACCGGTCAGGGTGGCGGTGACGCGATGGTCGACGCGGTCAGGGCAATCGAAGAGTCTGGCAATTACCGCAAGGTGTCGCCGCTCGCGGTCTCCATGGCCATGCCGAATGGCCCCGCCGCCGTCGCCGGTCTGAATGTCGGTGCTCGCGCCGGCGTGATCACTCCGGTTTCGGCATGTTCGTCCGGCGCGGAAGCCATCGCTCATGCGTGGCGACACATCGTCATGGGTGATGCCGATATCGTCGTCACCGGCGGCGTCGAGGGACACATTGACGCAATTCCGATCGCCGCGTTCTCGATGATGCGCGCGATGAGCACCCGGAACGACGATCCGGCTGGCGCCTCGCGTCCGTTCGATACCGACCGCGACGGCTTCGTCTTCGGCGAAGCTGCGGCAATGCTGGTAATCGAGCGCGAGGACCACGCCCTGGCACGCGGCGCGCACATCCATGCCCGCATCATGGGCGCCGGTATCACCTCGGACGGCTTCCACCTGGTTGCTCCGGATCCTAGCGGTCAGGGCAATACGCGGGCTATGGCTCGCGCCATGCAGACCGCTGGTCTAGCCAAGTCCGACATCACCCACGTCAATGCACACGCGACGTCGACCCCAATCGGCGACACCGCAGAAGCAGCGGGTATCCGCGCCGCCGTGGGTGAGCATGCTGCCATCTACGCGCCGAAGTCGGCGCTGGGCCACTCGATCGGCGCCGTCGGCGCCCTGGAAGCGGTCCTGACCATCAAGTCGGTCGAAGAAGGCATCATCCCCCCGACCCTGAATCTGGAGAACCTGGACCCCGAGTGCGGCGACATCGACGTCGTACACGGGCAACCACGCCACGGGCAGATCGATTACGCCCTCAGCAACTCTTTCGGATTCGGCGGTCACAACGTAGCGCTCGCCATCGGACGCTACTGATCGACAACTGAACGCCCTCGACAAGGAGGAGAACGCGATGACTGCTCTGGCTCCCATTCCCGGCCACGAGGAGGCAACGGACCCCCGTGATCCGTTGCTGCGTCTGACCAGCTTCTTCGACGAGGGCACTGTGGCGCTCCTGCACCCCCGAGACAAATCGGGGGTGCAGGCCGCTGCGGGCTTGATCAACGGTGTGCGCACCGTGGCCTACTGCACCGACGGCACCGTAATGGGTGGCGCCATGGGCGTGGTGGGTTGCGCACACATCGTCGACGCCATCGATACCGCCATCGAAGAGCACGTGCCTGTCGTCGGGATTTGGCATTCGGGCGGTGCCCGGCTCGCGGAGGGCGTCGAAGCCCTCCACGCCGTCGGCTGCGTCTTCGAAGCGATGGTCCGCGCCTCCGGTGTGGTCCCCCAGATTTCCATCGTCGTCGGCTTCGCGGCGGGCGGCGCCGCCTACGGTCCCGCACTGACT
>NZ_JBAQWU010000450.1:0-4670 GCF_049299075.1 Gordonia sp. (in: high G+C Gram-positive bacteria) | reverse complement strand
GCCCTGGCCGAGGGGCGCCGCGCTGGCGCTGGCGCCGCACCGCAATTATGGGCGCACGGTGACCTGCCGGGCGCCGCCGGGCTGGCTGCGAAACTCGATCTGCGCCGAGTACGGGAACTGCTGCAACTGCGTCGACCGCTGACCGCCGAGGCCCCGGTGCTGCCACCGCTGCGCGCGCGCGACGATGTCGTGCTGCGCACCTATCGCGGGCCAGGCGACGATGCCGAGATCTTGCGGGTCAACAATGCCGCGTTTAGCTGGCACCCGGAGCAGGGCGGGTGGACGCAGGCGCAGATCGACGAGCGCACCGGCGCGGATTGGTTCGACCCGGCCGGGCTGTTCCTGGCCGTCGATCGCACCGATCCGAATCGGTTATTGGGGTTGCACTGGACCAAGGTGCATCCGGCGGGCGAGAAGGGCCCCGACGCGCTCGGCGAGGTGTACGTGGTGGGCGTCGATCCGGCCGCCCAGGGCCGCGGCTTGGGCACCCTGCTGACCGTGGTCGGGCTGCACCATCTCGCCGACCGCGGCCTGGGCGAGGTGGAGCTGTACGTCGAAGGCGACAACACAGCCGCGCTCGCCACGTACCGCGGCCTGGGTTTCGCGATGCACACGAGCGACGTCGCCTACCGCTAGTTCTTCACGCGGGAGCACTGCGTAGACCGCCAGCGTTCGCATTTCGGACACTTTCGCGTTCGTTGCGCTCCATCGAGCGCCGATACCTTCAGCACTAGTTGACGAAGATATCGAAAGGTTTGCCGCAATGTCTGCGCTCTTGAACCCCACCACCCGCGTCGCCGCCCTCATCTCTGCGACGGTATCGGCCGGTCTGCTGCTCTCTGCCTGTGGAGGCTCGGGCTCCGGCGCCACCATCACCGGTGAGGGATCCACCGCCCAACAGAAGGCAATGACGCACTTCGCCGACGTTCTCACCGACAACGGAGGCGCCGTCCTGGACTACACCGGCTCCGGTTCTGGCGCAGGCGTCAAGAAGTTCATCCAGGGCGACGTTGACTTCGCTGGCACTGATTCGGCGCTCAAGGGCGACGAGATCGCGCAGGCCAAGGCCCGTTGCAATGGCAACGATGCGTGGCACCTGCCGATGGTCATCGGTCCGGTGGCCATTGCCTACAACATTCCCGGCGTCGACAAGTTGAATCTGAACGCGGCGACGCTGGCGCAGATCTTCGACTCGAAAATCAGCAAGTGGAACGATCCGACGATTGCCGCACTGAACCCGGGCGTCACGCTCCCGGATACGGCGATCGTGCCGGTCCACCGCTCGGACAGCTCGGGCACCACCGACAACTTCACCCGCTACTTGAAGAATGCGGCACCGCAGGACTGGCCACATGACCCGAGCAAGGAATGGGCTGGCCAGGGCGGCTCGGGTGCGGCCAAGTCGACCGGCGTCGGCGACACCGTGAAGAAGACCCCAGGCTCGATCACGTACGTCGAGTGGGGCTTTGCCACCGAGAACGATCTCGGCGTCGTCGATATCGACTTCGGATCGGGTCCGGTCGCCCTGACCGCGGACACCGCCGGCGTCGCGGTGGACGCCATCAAGTTCAAAACCCCGGGAAGCAAGGACCTCGTCGTCGACACCGACGCGCTGTACACCCTGAACCAGCCAGGCGCCTACCCGTTGCTGCTGACCCCGTACTCGGTGGTCTGCTCGGCGGGCTACGCCGACGCGGCGACCGGTACGGCGATCAAGGAGTCGTTCGACACCATCCTGGACAAGGGCCAAGAAGGTCTGGCCGCGCTCGGCTTCGTCCCACTGCCGCAGGCGTATGCGACGACCCTGCGCGCGTCGATTGACGCCCTGTGACTGTCCCCGAAATGACGATTCGAACGACGCAGTCGGGCGATCGGCCGCCGCCGCCGCCTAGCGTCCCCACCGCACCCCCCGGATCGGCTGGCAGCGGTCTGAAGTCAGTGTCTCGGGTGGGCGACCGCGTCATGCGTGTGCTGGCCACCGGATCGGGTCTGCTGGTCTCGGCGGCCATCGGCCTGATTGCCGTGTTCCTGCTGATCACAGCCATCCCGTCGCTGCTGAAGAATAGCGTCAACTTTTTCACCTACCAGGGCACCTGGGACGTGTCCGGGGCAGAACTCAAGTTCGGCATTCCGGCGCAGTTCTACGCGACCGTGCTGGTATCGGTGATCGCCCTGGTGATCGCGATGCCGGTGGCCCTGGGCATTGCGGTCTTTGTGACCGAATACGCCCGTCCGCGCATCGCCGGGCCGATCACCTACGTGGTGGATCTGCTGGCTGCGGTGCCGTCGATCGTGTACGGCCTCTGGGGCATCCTGGTCCTCGGGCCGGCCCTGGTCGGGGTCAATCAGTGGCTTGTCGACAACCTCGGGTTCCTGCCGTTCTTTCAGCCTCCGCAGAACGCGGCCAACATGTCCACCGGCGGCACACTCCTCACCGCAGGCATTGTGCTTGCGGTGATGATCCTGCCAGTGATCACCGCGGTGACCCGCGAGGTCTTCGCCAAAACTCCACTTGCGCAGCGGGAGGCCGCTCTGGCCCTCGGTGCGACGAAGTGGGAGGTGGTGCGGACCGCGGTGCTGCCGTTCGGTTTCTCCGGCTACATCAGCGGTTCGATGCTGGGCTTGGGGCGCGCGCTGGGCGAGACGATGGCCCTGCTGCTGATCATCTCCACCGTTGGTCCGATCAACTTCAACCTGATGGAGAGCGGCCAGACGTTTGCGACCGTCATCGCCAACAATGCGTCCGAGTTCGACACCCCGGCCAAAACCGGTGCGTACATCTCGGCCGGGCTGGTGCTCTTCGTCCTCACCTTCATCGTGAACGCTGCGGCGCGCGCGGTGATCGCCCGAAGGGGTGCCTGATATGACTGCAACAACGACGCAACCGAGTGGCCTGGAGCATTTGACCGCCGCCTCTCCGCGGCGCAGAATCACCGACGGTCTGGCGCGCGTGCTGGTGACTGCGTCGGTCGCCCTCGCGGTGCTCCCGCTGGGCTGGCTGGTGTGGACGCTGGTCGCCAACGGGATCGGCCCGGTTCTCGACGCCCAATGGTGGACTGGATCCGAGCGCTTCGGGGGGGCGGCGAACGCCATCATCGGCACGCTGATCCAGACCCTGGTGGCCGCGATCATCTCGGTGCCGCTGGGCGTGCTAGTGGCGGTACTGCTGATCGAGTACGCCGACCAGAACAACCGGCTGGTGAAGATCACCACCTTCATGGTCGACGTCCTCTCCGGGGTGCCGTCGATCGTCGCTGCGTTGTTCATTTTCGCTGTCTGGCGGACCACGTTCGATTTGCCCCGCTCGGGGTTCGTCGTCGCGCTGGCCCTCGTGCTGCTGATGGTGCCACTGGTGGTCCGGTCTACCGAAGAGATGCTCAAAATCGTGCCCAATGAACTGCGCGAGGCGTCCTATGCGTTGGGGGTTCCCAAGTGGAAGACGATCCTGCGCGTGGTGCTGCCGACCGCGATGGGCGGCATCATCACCGGCATCATGCTGGCAGTGGCGCGCGTGATGGGCGAGTCTGCCCCGGTGCTGATTCTGGTCGGCGCGACCCGCGCGATGAACTGGAATCCGTTTGAGGGAAATCAGCAGACGTTGCCGCTCATGATGCTCCAGAACTACAACAGCGGTCCGTCCGGGTACGAGACGGTATGGGGCGCTGCCCTCACCCTCGTCATCTTGGTCGCGATCGTCTACGTCGGTGCGCGGGTCCTGGCGCGGTTCACCGGTACCAAAACCGCCCGCTAGCCGCTGACGTACAACACAAAGGAAGCACGACCCATGGCTAAGAGCCTCACTCTGAACGAACTGAACATCTACTACGGCGACTTCCACGCGGTCAAGGATGTTTCGCTGTCCATCGCCCCGAAGTCGGTCACCTCCTTCATCGGGCCGTCCGGCTGCGGCAAGTCGACGGTGCTGCGCACCCTCAACCGCATGCATGAGGTGACGCCGGGCGCCTACGCCACCGGCGAAGTGCTGCTCGACGACCTCGACCTGTATGCCAAGAACGTCGACCCGGTGGGTGTTCGCACCACTGTCGGCATGGTCTTTCAGCGGCCCAACCCGTTTCCGACGATGTCTATCCGCGACAACGTCGTGGCCGGATTGAAGCTGTCGGGCGTCCGCGACCGGGCGCGACTGGATGAAGTTGCTGAGACCAGCCTGCGCGGAGCGAACCTGTGGGATGAGGTCAAAGACCGGTTGAACAAGCCCGGCGCGGCCCTGTCCGGCGGACAGCAGCAGCGGCTCTGCATCGCCCGCGCTATCGCGGTCTCTCCGCAGGTGCTGTTGATGGACGAGCCCTGCTCGGCCCTCGACCCGATCTCCACGCTCGCGATCGAGGATCTGATCAACGAGCTCAAGACCGAATACACGATCGTCATCGTCACCCACAATATGCAGCAGGCCGCCCGGGTCAGTGACCAGACGGCCTTCTTCAACCTGGCCGCCACCGGTCAACCGGGTGAACTGGTCGAGGTCGGGGCCACCACCGGGATTTTCTCCAATCCGGTGCGCAAGGAGACCGAAGACTACATCTCGGGCCGCTTCGGCTGAACACGCCCGAGTTGCCAAGCGGAGGCCTCGACGGAATACCGTCGAGGCCTTCTGCCTCTGCTGAATAACGACGGGCGCCCCGGCAACAGCCGCGGAACCGAGAAGCGCA
>NZ_JBAQWU010000449.1:0-5642 GCF_049299075.1 Gordonia sp. (in: high G+C Gram-positive bacteria) | reverse complement strand
GCGCTGACCCACCAACGCGTCGCGGCCGTGCTGGGCGCGGCGCGCGCCGCCGCCGAAGTCGACGGGATGCGACCGGGTCTGCGCGTGCTGTCGACTCGTCGTTGGCGAACGGCCGACGAGGTGACCGCCAATCTCCTCGGCCCGCTCCTGTCCGGCGCCGCCCTGGTCTGGGTGGATCCGGCCGGCGGGCACGACCTTGCTGCCATCGCGGCGACCGAGCACACCGATCTCACACTTACCGCATAGTTCACCGGCACAGAGCAACGGTCCGTGGACCATACGTCCACGGACCGCCGCTCTGTGCCAGTGAGTGTCAGCGCAGCAGGGCGCGCGCCATCACCATCCGCTGGATCTGGTTGGTGCCCTCGTAAATCTGAGTGATCTTGGCGTCGCGCATCATGCGCTCCACCGGGAAGTCGGTGGTGTAGCCCGCGCCGCCGAACAGCTGGACGGCATCGGTGGTCACCTCCATCGCGACATCGGAGGCCAGGCATTTGGAGGCCGCGCTGATGAAGCCAAGGTTGCCGCCGCCGCGCTCGGCGCGCGAAGCGGCGGAGTACACCATCAGACGGGCGGCTTCGACCTTCATCGCCATATCGGCGATCATGAACTCGACGCCCTGGAACTGGCTGATGGTCTTACCGAACTGCTTGCGGTCCTTGACATAGGCGATGGCCTGATCCAGCGCACCCTGGGCGACACCGACGGCTTGCGCGCCGATGGTCGGGCGGGTGTGGTCGAGGGTGGCCAAGGCGGTCTTGAAGCCGGTGCCTTCCGCGCCGATGATGCGGTCTTCGGGAATGGTGCAGTTCTCAAAGTAGAGTTCGGCGGTGGGCGAACCCTTGATGCCCAGCTTGTGCTCCAGCGGACCGACGGTGAAGCCCTCGTCCTCCTTGTGGACCATGAACGCCGAGATACCGTTGGCACCCTTCTCCGGATCGGTAACAGCCATCACGGTGTACCAGGAGGACTGACCACCGTTGGTGATCCAGCACTTCGACCCGTTGATCACCCAGCTGTCGCCTTCCTTGCGGGCGCGGGTCTTCATCGCGGCGGCGTCGCTGCCGGCCTCGCGCTCGGACAGCGCGTAGGACGCCATGGCCTCGCCGGAAGCGATCGACGGCAGCACCTGCGCCTTCAACTCATCCGAGCCGGCCAGGATCAGGCCCATGGTGCCGAGCTTGTTGACGGCCGGGATCAGCGAGGCGGAAACGTCGACGCGCGCCACCTCCTCGATCACAATGCAGGCGGCCAGCGAATCGGCACCCTGGCCCCCGAACTGATCGGGCACGTGGATGGCGTTGAAACCGCTGGCCACCAGCGCAGCGCGGGCCTCCTCGGGGAAGCGGGCTTTCTCGTCGACTTCCTTGGCGTAGGGGGCGATCTCCTTCTCGGAGAGCGCCCGGATCGCCTCGCGCAGAGCCTGGTGCTCCTCGGGAAGCTGGAACAGGTCGAAGTCGGGGTTGCCGAAAGCCATTGTCTACTCCTCCTGGCACTGCGTGCCACCATCTGGTCTGGGTCCAGTTCACCACGTCCACCCGGCCCGGTCAACCACCCGACCGGTGATTCCGAACGTCAGCGATCAGCGACGGTCCGCTGCAGACGCCGTAGTTCGGCGTCGAGCGCCTGGGCGGTCGCTGCCACATCACCGCGGCTCATCTGCCGGAGCAGATAGTTGTGGACGCCGGTCACTGCCGCCGCATAGGCGACGATCCGCGCGCGTGACGCGTCCGGGCACCGGCCACGCAGATAGTCCTCGAAGAGTCGCTGGTAGCGCGAGGCCATCACGAGTTCACGGTCGCGCAGCGCCGGAACCTGGGAGACCACCTCGTAGCGGCGCGCGGCCAGGTCGGCGTTGGCAGCAAAGTGTGCGAAGACGAGTTCGGCGCCCGTACACACCGCGGACCACGGGTCGTCATCGCTGCGTTCCAGCTGGTCGGCGACGACGGTCAGCAGCGACTCGTGGTCGGCAAAGATCAGTCCCTCTTTGGACCCGAACTGGCGGTAGAGCGTACGGCGCGAGGTGCCAGTCGCCGCGGCGACGTCGTCCACGGTGGTCGCCTCGTAGCCCTGTTCGGCGAAGAGTCGGATCGATTCAGCCACCACCCGCTGCCGGTACTGCCCCGGGTCGTCGTACTCGGTCGCCATGCCCGCCAGTATGGCGCACACCGCGCGCGACGCCCGGGGCGCATGACCGTACTACGGTGTATCAGACCAAACCTCGGCACTATCGACATACCGTCGGCCATACGCCGCGCGCTTCGCCCCGGATCTGGCGCGAGTGACGGCAACCGATTCCGGCTGACTGCGTCTATCCGACGACGCCCTTCACGATGCCGCCGCTCCAGCATTGAAAGACCACGGCACCGGGCACCGGGAAGACCTTCGCCCCGGGGCAAGGAGACGGCCGCCGTTGCACTGATCCGTCCGGAGCCACGAGAAGGAGCGGGTAGGGCTCGCCATCTTTCGCCGCAGCCGCCTGAGCGGAGACCAGGGTGTCACCGACCACGGCCCAGCCACCGAGTTCGCTCGCCACCGGGGCAACGCTGCCCGCTGTCACCCCGTCGAGCCGTACGAACTCGCCCGTCAGCAGGTTGAGGACTCGGATGTTGCTGGAGCTGGATCCCCGCGGACTCAATTGGACGGCTGAGTCGGCAGACCAGGCGGGGTTAACCGAACTCCCGAATGTCCGCAGGTCCGCTGGCAGCGCCTGAGCAGTTCCGGTGGAACCATCGACCACGAAGTAGCGGGCGTCTCCGTCGGTGTAGCTGCCGGGATATGCCCGAACCAAAACGCGCGTCCCACCCGCCGCGACGAGATAGCCATCCTGGTACGCGCCCGGCTGGCTCCCGGATACAGGCGTCGCCACCCTCGTCTCCGCGCCATCGGCGGCCGCGAAGATCGACACACCCCCGCATGGATTCGCCCAGACGATTCCCGCGCCGATGGCCACCGAAGATTCCGGCTGTAATACAGGGTCGGTCAGGCACGGTGCTGTGAGCCGGTGCGACCACCGAACAACACCGGTCTGCGGATCTAAGGCACCGAGTTCGTCTCCTCGTCTGACCGCAATCAGATCCGCGGGAGACCGCACCTGTCCCGCACGGAGCCAGCCGTCGGCATTCGTCCAGCGAACCGCGCCGGTCAACGCGTCGAGGCCGATCAGAATGGGAACCGCAGCAGCTGCTGACCACGTGTTCGCGGGCCAGTTCCGCGCGACCGCGGTACACGTGAACACCAGCATCGCCCCGGCACCGGGGCCAGTGGTCGTCGGCAAAGCGCCGCACTTCCACGGGGACTCCTGCGAGTCGAATTCCCAGAGCAGCCGGCCAGTGGCGCCCTCGTACGCCCGATGCTTGGACACCGCACCGCCGCGGTCCGCGGCGGCAGGATCGCCGATACTCCAGGTAACGAAGCCCGCACCCGCGACGAGGAGATACTCGGCCCCCGCAACGGTGTAGCTCACCTCGGATCCGAGTTCGGTCGGCACCGCAGCAATCCGCGCGGCGGCGCCGCTACCGGGTCCGAGGTTGGGCGGCGTCGCCGCGGCGGCAATTCCGGCGACGAGTACCGCAACCACCACGGGCCCGACGGCACCGATCTGCCCGCGACGGATTCTCCACCAGTCGCGTCTATCACCGCCTGCGCGCCGACGCACGACGATCAGCAGCAGTATCCCCACCGCGAGCGCGACCCAGCCTGCGGCCAGCCACGCCAACGGCGCACGACCGCCCGGGCCCTCGGACAGCGCGAGGCCCGGGTAGCTGACTGCGCGCGGCCGGACCACGAACAGCCAGATTCCGGCGCCGACCAAGAGGACGGCGACAATGCTGACGAGCGGGCCTACCCGCTCGCTCCCGAGAATCAAGAGCACGGTCATAACGGCGACGAACGCCGCCACACCGCATCCGATCCAGAAGAACTCGCTGACAGGTCCCATACCCACTCCGACCCGGCCGATCGGCCGAGCCACGAGCGCCGCATAGAGGCACAGGATCACTCCCGCGACGGAGGTGCCGATCGCCGCTCCGCCGAGGATGGGGCTTGCGGCACTCGCACGCGCCTGCGCAACCTCATCGGTCACCTCCGGTGCCTCGCCGCGAGCCTGCCCCCGATTGTCCGTCATGCGCAGAATCTAACCGGTCCGGATGCCCACGACCACCCGTACCCGCCGTCGTAGCGGTGCCTACTGCCCCGGATCGTCGTGATCGGTCGCCATGCCCGCGGGTAGGGCGCATCCGAATCGGCGGCTCGCGGTGTCCGCTCGTACTTACCATCGACGCGTGGACCTATTACTGCTGTCGTGGGGCGCGAGTGCGATCCCGCCGTTCCTCGCCGAATGCACCGGACGCCGGTCCGCCGAGGTGCGCCTGGGAGTGATCGACGACGCGTCCATCCCGTTCGGCGACAACGGCTTTGTGATCCACGAGCGCGAGCGGCTCACCGATTTCGGCTATCGGGTCAGCACCCTCCGGGCGCGCGACGCCACAGGCCCTAAGCAGTTCGGCGAAGCGTTGGATGCGCTCGACGCGGTGTATGTGTGCGCCGGCGAAACCTTCGTCCTACTCGATTCGCTGCAGCGGGGCGGCCTGCGCGAGGTGCTCGCCGACCGCGTACGGGCGGGGCTGGCATACATCGGACTGTCGGCCGGGGCGGTGATCGCCGGGCCGAGCGCCGAGCCGGTGCGCCTGATGGACGACCCGACGCTCGCGCCCGACCTGACCGACTACCGCGGCCTCGGGCTGATCGACTCGGTCCCGATCCCGCACGCCGACGGCCTAATCCCCACCTATCCGCCGGAGACGTTCACGCAGATCCGGCGCGACTACGGCAACCGCTTTCCGCTGACCTTCATCAACGACGACCAGGCCCTGCGCGTCAGCGGCATCTCCGCGACTCTGGTCCCGTCACCCTGACCTCAGTTACGCCCCCCACCGGCCGATCGGCACCGTTGGCACCGGTCGATTCGTGCACAACTGGGCAGCCTGCACCGAATCTCGGGTGACCGCAGTGCGCCGTCCGCGCGGTAAGTTGCTTGGTATGAGAGTTCCGCGTCTCGTCGCCAACGCCAACAAGTACCTCACCAACCCCGTGCAGGGTTTGTGGGCACCGAAACTCGCACCGTGGGCCGTCGTCGAACACGTCGGCCGCACATCGGGAACGGCGTACTCCACTCCCGTGCTGGCATGGGTGCAGGGCGATCGCCTGTCCATCCCGCTTGTCTACGGCACCGGTAGCGACTGGGTCCGCAACGTCCTGGCTGCCGGCGAGTTCACCCTCGTCCGCCAGGGCACGCAGCTGACGATCGCCGGGCCGCGGATTGTGCCGTCGGATTCACCGGACATCGTCGGTCTGGCCCGCTACCTCGGCCGCCCGTTCGACGGCGTGCTGTTCGGCCGGATCGCCGGATCCAGCTCGTGATCGGCCCCCTCGACGGCTTCTCCGTCCACGAGTTCACCCATGCCGACGCGACGACCGGGACCATCACCCACCGCTACTACATGCGCGGCACCGGGCCAGCGGTGGTCGTGATGCCCGAGATCCCCGGGATCACTCCGAAGGTGCTCGACTTCGCACATCGCGTTTCCCGGGCTGGTCTCACCGTCTACCTGCCCTCCCTGTTCGGCGACGACGGCGCCTCC
>NZ_JBAQWU010000448.1:0-3451 GCF_049299075.1 Gordonia sp. (in: high G+C Gram-positive bacteria) | reverse complement strand
GGTGTACACCGTCATCCCCGTCTCGGCCGGACTGATCCAGACCGGCGCGCCGGTCCGCTTTCACGGCGTCAAGGTCGGAGAGATCACCTCGATCGATGCCGGGGCGGAGGCCTCGCGGGTCGGCCTGACGATCGACTCGGGAGCCATGGACGATATTCCGAGCACCTCGATCGTTCGGGTGGTTCCGCGCACGTTCTTCGGCGACATCAACCTGCAGCTACTCGCGACGACGAATCCGGCGGCGGGCCAAGGCCGGTCGCTCGAGCCGGGGGACACCCTGGTGGTCGACGACGGCCCCGACGCAGTCAATCTCTACGACATCTTTACCAAGATGTCGAGTCTGATCAATGAGGTGCAGCCCGACCAGATCAACGTGGCGCTGGCCGCGATGAATCGCGCCATCGGCGGCCGCGGCACCGAAGTGGGCGTGATGATCGACGACTGGTGGGCAGCCTCGCAGGAGCTCGAAACGTCGATCAATCGGTTCATCGACGCCACTCCGGAGTTTCGCCGCGTCGCCGAGTCGCTGCGCCGGGCCACCCCGGACATCATTGCGACGCTGGATTCGGTGACGTCGATCTCTCGGGGGATCGCCGAGCACGGCAACCAGTTGGCGGAGTTCTTCGCCGCGGCGAGTGGATTTGTGACCGCGACCGGTAGCTTCGTCGCCCAGCAGCGTGCCAACCTGATCACCGTGCTGGACTCCACCGGCAAGATTCTCGCCACCGTCGCCGAGAATCCGCAGGGGATCACGCGGACGGTGCAGGAAGCGAGCAAGTTTGGTGCCGCGGGCACCATTCTCTTTGCCAACGGCCGGTTCAATATCACTGCCGTGCCGACGTTCTCTCAGCCGATGCCGTACACGGCCGCGGACTGCCCGACGTACCGGAACGACGCAAACACCGTGCGCGGCGCACAGTGTTTCGGTACCGGCTCGACCCGCGGTGTCGGCCCGGTACGGGAACCCGGCCAGCGTGTCCCGGGCCCGGTGGAGCGCACCCCGAAAGTGAAGCCGGCCTCGGACGTCGTCGACGGCAGCGCGGAGGCTGGCGCCCTCGGTCAATTGCAGGGTGCCATCGCCCCGGCGGCGGCGTCGGACAAGCCCAATGCGGCGACGACGCTGATGCTCGGACCGATGGTTCGCGGAAATCAGGTGGTGTTGCGATGACCAAACTGTCGATGACGACGGCCCTGAAATCATTGGTCTTTGTGCTGATCGGGATCCTGGCCGCGACGCTGATGATCAACACCCTTCGGGTGCCGGTGCCCGGTGCGGTGCACACATACACCCTGCTGATGGCTGACGCCGAGGGCCTGGTGGAGGGTAACCCGGTCAAGATGGCAGGGGTGCGGATCGGCCGGGTGGCCGGGGTCGCGTTCCAGGCGCAGCCGGACGGGACCGCGCTCGCGGCGGTCGACGTTCAGGTCGAAGCTGCTCAGCAGGTGCCCGAGCATGTGCATGCGGCGGTCCGCTACGCCGACATGCTGGGAGCCCGCTACATTGCGCTGTCGGACGCGGGTCCGTCGGCGCCGCGCCGGCAGGGCAATGTGGTGCCGGTGGCCGCGACCACGCCGCCGGTGAATCTGACCGCGCTGATGAACGGCTTTCAACCACTGTTCGCCACCCTGGAGCCCAAGCAGGTCAACGAGTTGGCGCAGGGCTTCGTCGATACCTTCGAAGGCCGGACGAAGTCGGTGGATCTCCTGCTTCGGCAGATCGGCGAACTCGGTGCGAACCTCACCGCCAACGGACCGGTCTTTGCCGAGTTGGTGACCAACCTGAACACGTTGATGAGCGCCGCCGACGCCCGCAGCACACAGCTCAACGAGCTGTTCGCGGGCTTGGGGCAGCTGACCGGTGCGATCGTCGGAGACAGCGGCCAGTTCGCCGAATTGCTGGCCTCAGGCGACCAAGCGGTGAGCGCACTGGCGCAGATGATGACGGCAGCTGGCAGCTCCTTCGCCGGCACGCTGACCGGGCTCAACGAGGTGACAGCGAGCTGGATTCCGCAGACCGCCAAGTTCAACACGTTCATGGACCGGTTCCCGGTGCTGGCCGACCGGATCAACCACAGCGGACGCTACGGGGGCTTCATGATGCTGTACCTGTGCAACTTCACGCTCAAGGGTTTCGACCTCGAAGCGAACATTTTTGGTCCGCTCCATTCGCCGGTGTGCAGGTAGGGGCGCGGAATGTTTCTGGTTCGACTCATCGATGTCTTCGTCGGCGTCCTGGAATTCATCTTCAAATCCGATAAGCGCGGGCAGGGCTCGTCGCCTGCGGTGCTCGGCACGGCCGGAATCGCGACGCTGCTGGTCCTGGTTCTGGTGGCGGTCGGTGTGCCGCAGTTCTCGTACCACGTCAAGACCTCCGGCTACACGGCCGAACTCGCCAACGCCGGTGGGCTGACCACCTCCGATCCGGTGCTGGTTGCCGGGGTCCCGGCCGGCCGGGTCGAGTCGATCGCGCTAGCTGGCGACCACGTGCGCGTCGGCTTCCGGCTCGACAACGACCAGCCGCTCGGCGATCAGACCCGGGCCACCGTGCGGCTGCGCACCGTGCTTGGCAAGCGGTACTTCGAGGTGATCCCCGGCGGGACCGGCGAAGTCGGCGAGAACCGCACCATCCCGTTGGCGCGGACTGATTCGCCGTACTCGCTCGACGATATTTCCGCCGACGCCTACCAGGCCTCCGCGGGCGTCGACGCCGAGGTGATGCGGTCCATGATGACCACCATGCGCGCCATGGTGCCCGAGGGGGGCGAGCTGACGAGCGCGCTGTCCGGTGCCGGCGGTGCCGCCTTGGCGATCTCCGGTACCGGTGCGCAGCTGAGCCAATTGCTGCAGGTGGCCAAGCGCCTGGCGGACGTGTCGGTGCGGCAAGCCGATTCGCTCTCCTCGGCAATGGCCAGCACGCAGGCGATCGTGCAGACACTGGTGGTGCGCAAGGTGGTGATGACCCGCCTGGCCGACAACCTGCGCCTGGTGCTGGGTCAGATGGCGCAGACTTTCCCGACGGTGCCGATGGGTCAGCTGATCGAGAACATCAACTCCGTCACCGGCACGTTGCGGGCCAATGCGGCCAATATCGACCAGTCCCTCAAGAAGCTGCCGCCGGCGATGCGCACCATCGTGGACTCGACTGGCAACGGCAACTGGGCCGATGTCGTCTCCCCGTCCGCGGTGATTCCCGACGGACTGCTCTGTGTGCTCGGCGTAATGGAGGGGTGCAGCTGATGACGTTCCGGCAAGTACGTGAGGTTCGCCAGCGCAAGCGCTACGGCGGCCGGATCATGGTGGGGCTGATCCTGGTGACCGCGCTGGTCGCCGGTGGGTGGTACCTGTTGGTCCGCACACCCGATGTGCGCACCGTGTACGCCGAGTTCGCCTACGTCAATGGACTCTTCGAAGGCTCCAAGGTCACCGTGCTCGGCGTGCCGATCGGCCGCGT
>NZ_JBAQWU010000447.1:0-6832 GCF_049299075.1 Gordonia sp. (in: high G+C Gram-positive bacteria) | reverse complement strand
GGGCATCCCGGCACCGAGCGCGGCGGTCGGACTCAGTGGTGGAAGGAGGCGCTCCGCTTGGCGTGCGGCATCGGACCGTCCAAGCTTTCCAAGAAGGCGACCTCCGTCTGAATGTCGGCGAGCAGCTTCGTCGCCAGGTCTCGGCTCAGTCCGTTGCGGACGACGATGCGCTGCAGGGTCACGTCGGCAAGGTTATCCGGCAGCGGGTAGGCCGGAACCTGCCAGCCCTTCAGTCGCAGCCGATCCTCAAGGTCGTAGAGCGTCCAGTTCGGGTTCGCGTCCGACTTCCGGCGCCAGGCGAACACCGGGATGGTGTCGCCCTTGCTGACCAGCTCGAACGGGCCGATCTCGGCAATCGCGGCAGACAGGAACTGGGCCACATCCAAGCAATTCTGCTGAACAGCGCGGTAGCCAGCCCGGCCCAGTCGCAGGAACTGGTAGTACTGCAACAACACCTGCGCACCTGGGCGCGAGAAGTTCAGCGCCAGGGTGGGCATGTCACCACCGAGGTACGCGCAGTGGAAGACCATGCTCTCGGGCAGTCGTTCGGTGTCGCGCCAGACCACCCAGCCGACACCCGGGTACACCAGACCAAACTTGTGGCCCGAGGTACTGATCGAGGCCACCCGATCGACCCGGAAGTCCCACTTGAGTTCGGGCTGACAGAACGGGGCGATGAAGGCACCCGACGCACCGTCGACGTGGATGCGCACGTCCAGGCCGGTCTTCTCCTGGATCTCGTCGAGCTTGGCGGCGATCTCCTGCACCGGCTCGTAGGCGCCCGTGTACGTCTGGCCCATGATGGCGACGACACCGATGGTGTTCTCGTCGACGTAATTCTCCAGGTCGTGGCCGTCGAGGAAGAGATGATCATCGCTGACCGGCACCCAGCGCGGTTCCACCTCGAAGTAGTTCGCGAACTTCTCCCAGCAGACCTGGACCGCAGTCGACATAACCAGGTTCGGCTTCTCGATCGACTTACCAGCAGCCTTGCGCGCCTGCTGCCAGTGCCGCTTGAGGGCCAGTCCGCCCAGCATGCACGCTTCCGACGAGCCGATCGTCGAGGTACCGATGGTGTCGCTGGCATCCGGCACATGCCACAGGTTGCCGAGGATCCGCCAGCAACGCTCCTCAATGGCGGCGGTCGCCGGGTACTCGTCTTTGTCGATCATGTTCTTGTCGACAGTCTGCGCGTACAGAAGCTTCGCTTCCTTGTCCATGTACGTCGTGACGAAGGTCGCCAGGTTCAGCCTGGCGTTGCCGTCCAGCATGGCCTCATCGTGCACCAACTGGTAGGCCACGCTCGGCGACAGCATGCCGTCGGCGAGCTCATTGCGAGGCAGGCTCGTTGCCTCGCCCGACTCAGTGAAGATCGGGCCCACATCGATACGGTCATCGCTCATTGCGCTTGGTTCCTTTTCGCGAAGGGGTAACAGTTCATGGCAAATCCGGTCTACCAGACTTCCATCGGAGGCCGCGTCGTTCTGGACTGTCGGATGGCACACGCCGCACCAACCGGACCGGCTTTGCGGTCAGCTAATCACGAACCGTCGGGCATCCCAGCACTAGTCACCCGACCTGACACGATTCTCCCGGTGCCCGTCACGGGCTGCCGGGATCGCGAGGACGAGCACCCGCCGGCCGGTAACCTGGCAGGGTGAGCACGCCACAACCGCCCGAACAGCCCCGCCGCGAGGGCCCCGATTCGACGCACCACGAGGTCGCCGAGCCTGCCACCGAGGCCTCCGCACCGAGCTACCCGCCGTATTCAGACCCGGCGAATGGTCCCGCCAACTCCGATGCCTACTCCCAGGTGACGCCGACCGGCAACTACGGTGCAGTCGACTACGGCCCCAGCGAGGCCGCAACGACGAACTACGGTGATCCCAACTATGGTGATCCCAACTACGGTGATCCCAACTACGGTGATCCCAACTACAGGCACCCGGTCGCCACCGACGAGCCGACCACCGCGGCGGTGGCTGGACCGAACGCCAGTGCCGTCCGTCGCTGGCAGATCATCGCCGCATTGGCGGTGGCGGCCGCCGCCTTAACCATCCTCGGTTTCGGACTCTTCGGCCTGCAGAACCGGGACGGTAAAGCCGCCCCGATCACCCACACAGTCACCGAGGTGACCGAATTTGAGGGCGCGGAGACCACCCGCACCCACACCGCGACTGCCACCGAGCGCGAGACCCGTACGGCGACCGAAACCCAACGCGACACCGTGACCCGGACCGCGACCGAAACCCGGACGGAGACGGCGACCGTTACCACAACCCAAACTGTCTCGGGATCGGCGACGAGCCCTAGTACTACGACGCCGTAACTGAACACGGCGGCAGCAACTACGCGGGAACGGCTACTCGTCGACGACGGCGAGCTCCCGCAAGCCGGGTACCACCTCGGCGCTGAAGACTTCCAGAAATCGACGCTGGTCGGCGCCCGGGTTGTGGAACACCAGGTGGTTGAGGCCCGCATCAAGGTACGGCTTGATCTGCGCGATGGCGTCGTCCGGGGTGGAGGCGACAATCCAGCGTTTGGCGACCTGATCGATCGGGAGTTCGTCGGCGAGCCGTTCCATCGCCACCGACGAGTTCACCGAATGCTTCTGCTCCGGCGTCAGGGAGAGCGGCGCCCAGAATCGGGTGTTCTCCAGGGCGCGCTCGGGATCGGGATCGTAGGAGATCTTGATCTCGATCATCCGGTCAAGATCGGCGAAGGTCCGCTCCGCTTTGTCCGCACCCTCCCGGACCGCCGGGATCAGTTTCTCGGTGTAGAGGTCCATCCCCTTGCCCGACGTGCAGATGAAGCCGTCGCCCGCGCGGCCCGCGTACCGAGCCACGACGGGGCCACCGGCCGCGATATATACCGGGATGGGCCGCTCGGGGATGTCGTACATGTACGACCCTGCCGTTGTGTAGTACGAGCCGTCGAACTCGACTTCCGCCCCGCTCCACAGCTCGCGCATCAGGCGCACCGCCTCGCGGAGCCGGGCGAAGCGCTCCTTGAAATCCGGCCATTGGCCGGTGAAACCGGTGGCGTACTCGTTGAGCGCCTCGCCGGTGCCGACACCGAGCATCACCCGGTCCGGGTAGAGGCAGCCAAGGGTCGCGAAGGCCTGCGCGATCACCGCCGGGTTGTAGCGGAAGGTCGGCGTCAGTACCGAAGTACCGAGCTGGATCCGTTCGGTGCGCTCGCCGACCGCGGCTAACCACGCCAAGGAGAACGGTGCATGGCCGCCGTTGTGCCGCCACGGCTGGAAGTGATCGCTGACGGTCGCCGAGTCGAGACCGAATTGCTCGGCGGCGACACCGACTTCGACCAGTTCTCGCGGCCCGAACTGCTCAGCGGATGCTTTGAGTCCAAGTTTCAGTCCGGCAGCCATGCCGATTCCCTTCAGTTAATGGTCAGCGGAAGGCGTCCTGGCCGGTGAGCGCCTTGGCGATCATCAACTGATGCATTTCGCTGGTGCCCTCGTAGGTGAGGACTGATTCAAGGTTGTTGGCATGTCGGATCACCGGGTACTCGAGCGTGATTCCATTGGCCCCCAAGATGGTTCGGCACTGACGCGCGATCGCGATGGCCTCGCGCACGTTATTCAGCTTCCCCACGCTGACCTGTTCCGGGGCAATCCTGCCGGAGTCCTTGATTCGGCCGAGCTGGATCGCCAGCAGATAAGCCTTGCCCAGTTCGACGGCCATATCGGCGATCTTCGCCTGCGTCAGCTGATAACCGGCCAGCGGTTTATCGAAGACCTCGCGGATGCCGGAGTACTCGATCGCGGTCTCCAGGCAGTCGCGCGCGGCACCGACGGCACCGAAGACGATGCCGAAGCGCGCCTCGTTCAGACAGCTGAGGGGGCCGCGTAGACCGTCCGCTTCGGGGAGCTGCGCCGACGCCGGCACACGCACATCGGCCAGCACGATCTCGCCGGTCACCGAGGCGCGCAATGACATCTTGTGCTTGATCTCCGGGGCGCTGAATCCGGGGGTGTCGGTCGGCACCACAAAACCGCGCACTCCGCGACCGAGCCCGTTCTCGCCGGTCTGCGCCCAGACGACGGCGACGTCGGCGACCGGCGCGTTGGTAATCCACATCTTGGTACCGCTGAGGATCCAGTCGTCGCCGTCGCGCCGGGCATACGTACGCATTCCGGCCGGATTGGAGCCGAAGTCCGGCTCGGTGAGCCCGAAACAGCCGAGCGCCTCACCCTTGGCCATTGCCGGCAGCCACTGTTCCTTCTGCTCGTCCGAGCCGAAGCGGTGAATCGCGAACATCGACAGCGAACCCTGCACGGAAATGAAGCTGCGCAACCCGCTGTCGACCGCTTCGGCTTCTAAGCAAGCCAGCCCGTAGGCGGTGGCCGAGGTCCCCGCGCAGCCATAGCCGTCCAAGTGCATGCCGAACAGGCCGAGGTCGCCGAGTTCGAGAGCGAGTTCCCGCACCGGGAGCGCGCCGTCTTCGAACCACTGTGCCACCTGTGGCCGCAACCGCTTGGTCCCGAAATCGGCGACAGTCGCGGCGATCGCTCGCTCGTCATCATTCAGCAGTCGATCAACGCCGAATAGTTGCTCGGTGCTCATTGTCGCGCCCATGTGACTCACCTTACGACGCACCCGTGCGGCCGCCGCAAGCTGCGTCCTCCGACAAATCTCGGCGCGCCGCCACTCAGCGCGCAGAAAACCTGCCCATGGTGCAAAATCATCGCTGTGTCAGTACCCGCGGAGTTCCTGCTCGCCGACCAAGCGACGACCCCACGCACCCTGATCGACGTCGTGTTGGCAACCGCCGCAGCGCATCCGGATGCGCCAGCCATCGACGACGGCGACGCGGTGCTGACCTACGACGAGCTCATCGCCGTGGTCCGCCGCCTCGCCGGCCGGCTCGACGCCATCGGTATCGGTCGCGGCGACCGTCTCGGGATCCGCATGCCCTCGGGGCACCGCGACCTCTATATCGCGATCCTGGCGACCCTGTACACCGGCGCCGCCTACGTCCCGGTGGACGCCGACGACCCCGATGAGCGCGCCCAGCTGGTCTTCGGTGAGGCGCAGGTGGACGCGATCATCGACGCGAAGGGCATCCACTCGCAGGCCGGACGGCACCGTCAGGTCGGCACCGGGGTGGCCCTGACCCGCTCACCCGCCCAGCTCACCGACGATGCCTGGATTATCTTCACCTCCGGTTCCACCGGCACCCCGAAGGGCGTGGCGGTGACCCATCGCAACGCAGCCGCGTTCGTCGACGCCGAGGCTGCACTCTTTCTTCAGCAGGAACCACTCGGCCCGGGCGACCGGGTACTGGCCGGCCTGTCGGTCGCCTTCGATGCCTCCTGCGAAGAAATGTGGCTCGCCTGGCGCAGCGGTGCGTGCTTGGTGCCGGCCCCGCGCGCTCTGGTGCGCAGCGGCATGGATCTGGGCCCGTGGCTGGTGATGCGCGATGTCAACGTCGTCTCCACCGTTCCAACGCTGGCCGCCCTGTGGCCCGCCGAAGCCCTCGAAGCCGTCCGTCTGCTGATCTTCGGCGGCGAAGCCTGCCCGCCCGAGCTCGTCGATCGCCTGGCCACCGGCGACCGCGAGGTGTGGAATACCTACGGGCCGACCGAAGCGACTGTGGTGGCGTCGGCGGCGCAGATGCGTCGCGGCGAGCCGGTCCGCATCGGGCTGCCCCTGATCGGTTGGGATCTGGCGGTCGTCGATTCCGCCGGACAGCCGGTCGCCCTCGGGGAGACCGGCGAGCTGGTGATCGGTGGCGTCGGGTTGGCCCGCTATCTGGATCCGGCGAAGGACGCCGAGAAGTACGCACCGCTGGAATCCCTCGGCTGGGAGCGCGCCTACCGTAGCGGCGACTTGGTGCGGCTGGAACTCGAAGGCCTGCACTTTGTCGGTCGGGCCGATGACCAGGTGAAGATCGGCGGACGACGGATCGAGCTCGGCGAGATCGATAATGCGCTGCAGAATCTGCCCGGCGTCAGCGGCGGTGCCTGCACCGTCCGCAAGAATGCGGCCGGCAACCCGATGCTCATCGGCTACCTCGCCTCCACCGACTCCGCCTTCGACTTGACGGCGGCCCAGACTCGGCTGCGCGAGGAGTTGCCCGCGGCGATGGTGCCCCGCCTGGTGCTGCTCGACGAGCTGCCCACCCGCACTTCCGGCAAGGTGGATCGGGATGCACTGCCGTGGCCGGTGCCGGGCACCGCGCTGCCCAGCGAATCCGGCGGCCCGGCCGAGCCGCTGACCCCCACCCAGGCCTGGCTCGCCGAGCAGTGGACCGCCGTGCTCGGCGTCCCGGTGACCAGTCCCGGCGCTGATTTCTTCACCGAAGGCGGCGGTTCGCTCGCGGCCGCGCAGTTGGTTGGCGCGCTGCGCACCCGCCATCCGGAGATCACGGTCGCCGAGCTGTACGACCACCCGCGGCTCGGCTCACTGGCTGATTTCCTGGATGCGCTGGCCCCGCCCACCGAGACTGTCGTACGGGACGTGGCCCCCATCCCGGCGAGCGCCGGACTGTTCCAGGCGCTCGCGGCCCTCCCGCTCGCGACCCTCACCGGCCTGGCGTGGATGACCTGGCTCGGCGTGGCCAACAATGCCGGCCGCGCCGTTGCCGACGCCACCGGTCACGCTGCACCGTGGCTGGTTTCGGTTAACTGGTGGGTGCTGCTGGTCGCGTTCGCGGTCTTCGTCACCCCGTTCGGGCGACTGCTGATCGCCGCAGGCGGCGCCCGTCTATTGCTGCGCGGGGTGACGCCCGGCGATTATCCGCGCGGCGGCTCGGTGCACCTGCGGGTGTGGACAGCCGAGCGACTGATGGTGGCCAGCGGCGCGCACAA
>NZ_JBAQWU010000446.1:0-4217 GCF_049299075.1 Gordonia sp. (in: high G+C Gram-positive bacteria) | reverse complement strand
GGCACGCAGTTCGCCGATTATCGAAATCGGGTCGGTCAGCTCGGCCAGTCGTGGAAACGGGGTGTCGAACAGCAGATGTGCCAGGGACTCGGCCTTGCCGCGGTACTGCAGTGGTCGTGTCGACCGGCGTCGGGCGTCATATGCGTTGGTGCGGCGCCCGGCCTTCTTCGCTGAACTCATCATGCGACGCTCGCATTCGTAGCTTGTCAGTGTGGCGATTGCGGTGGGCGCGAGATCCCACGACGAGAAGATCAGCCGCTTGGTGAGTCGGCGCGCTGCCTGGGTCTCAAAGTCGCCGCCGGCGCGATAGTAGGGGAGCGACGGAGGCAGCCAGAGGAGACGCTCAGCGTGAGCGGTGTCGAAGAAGTCGCTCCACAATCGAGCAAGGCCTGCATGCGTCGATGGGACCACCCGGTAGGCGAGAATCGACTTCCAGGGCAGTACTGCGGGTGATCTCTGGAGTGCCTGAAGCAGTGATCGTGACGACTTGCTGCCAGATTCCACGGTGTCGCGGAGATCGGCCAGCACCTTGTACCGATCGAGGTAACTCAGGGTGTACGGCGCAGCCTTCCAGTAGGAGACCACATCGCCGACTCGTGGTGCCTGGGTCGGTGCCGTGATCGCCCGGAGTTGCTCGATGATCTGGGCGGTAGAACGGAATTGCTTCAGAGCCGCCGTGTCCGGCACGGGAAGAAGCGTGCCTCGCTCTGTGAGCATTCCGTCCCGATTGATGGTTGCCGACAGTCGTTCGCTGCGGGTCATCACCTTCCGCAGTCGATCGCCGACACGGCCTGCGGCGATCAGTGCCGGGTCTATCCCGTCGACGACGGAATCGCTAATGGTTCGGCGGAGTTCAAAGAGGTCCTTGGAGAGCCCGTCAACCTCGCTGGCCACGTCGGTGCCAGGCAGTCCGCCGACGAGAAACCGGTAGGTGGCCAGAAAATCCTGGTAGTGGTCGTCCACGCCGGCAGCCTGGCTTGGTGCGCTCGGGTCAGCGAGTGCGCGAACCGACGATGAATGCATCGTGTAGGGCGTCGCCGACAGCATGAGGACTCGGGTGTCGCGGCCGTGGTCCTCGTGATGGAACGACAGGAGACGCTCAGCGATGCTGGCGGCGTATCGATCCTCGCTCGTCGCGGCCTCGTCGTCCCCCTGGAGGATGTCTCGAAAGCGCTGGAACTCGTCGAGAATGACAAGATCGGGTTGAAGAAGTCGCGCGCCGGTGTTAGACAGAGCCGCGCGTAGCCGATGGAGGATTCTTCGTTGTCCGCGAGTCGCGTCCTCGGATCGCTCAGCTCCGAAATCGTGTGCGACGCGGTGCAGATACGCATCGGTGTCGTCGCCAGACTCTGCGATCAGTTCCGCGTCGACCTTGGCGATTTCTTCGGCGAGTAGTTCACGGGCGCGCTTGGAAAGCCTGCCGCGGTAATAACTGGCCCGCTCCCGGATCCGATCCTCTTTCGAGACATCCGGGTAGTCCTTTATCCCGCCAGCGAACAGCGTGCCGATTCCCTTGCCTCTGAGGCGATGACCGCCCCATAGATCGCTGAGGGCGGCAAGAGCGGCAGCACGCTCCTCGAACAGGCCGCCACTGTGTCCAAGCTTCATCGATGTGCCTGGCGTGAGCGCAATCAGACTGACTGGGTGGTCGGCTCGCTCCCTGAGGTCAAACGGTAGCAGTGATAATCGCTGCGAGTGATGCTCGACGTCGACACCGGCTGGGGCGAGCTTTCGAAGATTCTGTTCGGCGATCGACTCGTTGGAACAGATGTAGACGATGTCGATGCGAGAGTCGTTCTGGCCGTGGAGATGAGCGATGGTCTGCGCGATCACCCCTCGCGCGACGATGGTCTTGCCGAGGCCGACTTCGTCGGCGACCAGGAAACGCGAGGTCGAATCCGCGCCGTCACCGAAGAGACGAGCAAACGTGTAGTCGGCGGTCGCCGTCTGAAAGTCACTCAACCGACTCATCTCGGCGTCGACGTCGAGCACGCGTGGGGGATGGTGCTCGCCGTGTCGGTCAGCCATTGTCCGGACCCGCCATTTCGTCGATTGCTTCCCAGAGCTTGAGCAACGCGGGATCGGCGAGTTCTGAGTGGTTGCGGACAGCCTCCATCAACTTGCGTACAGGTCGAATCTTGGCGGGTGCGGCTACGGTGGCTCGGAGCATCAGTTCCAGAATCGGGAAGGTCGTCAGGTCGCCGCCGCTGCGGCTGATCGCTTCGAAAATTGGAGCGGTGTCCGAATCGAACCGGTCTTGCGGAGTGTCTGTGAGCAGCATGATCAGGTACTTGAGAAGGCGTTCGGGATCGGCGATCAAGGTGGCGAGCAGACGGTCATCACGGTCATCGGGAATCCCGTCGAGGTCGCAGGGGAGCACGAAGGAAGTCGATGCTTCTCCGAAAGACAGCCGAACGCCGAGGAACCGGGTGAGCTGAGTTAGCGAAAGCGAGTCGGACCAGAGGAGTCGGTCGTCGATCGGTGTGCGCCAGTCTGACGTGCTGATTGGCCGAAACTCGATCTCTGCGCCCTGACTATCTGGGAACTGCTGCGAGGCGATGTATTTGATCGTGTAGACTTGCTCGGATTGCTGCTCGACGGTCCCGGTGATGTGGAGGCCTCCGATCGTGAACTGCAGCTGGCGGAGCGTTGATTCATCGGCAGTCTCGCCGTCGGGTGGATCCGCCCAGACGTGCGGGATCAACATCGAGGACAGTCGCTTCTCGCTGTCGCGGGTCACCTTCGCGGGGTCCGGTTTGAGGAACTCCTTGACGCCGACGTGCCGCGTGGGTCCCGTGAGCTCGACCAGGATCTCGGTATTGCGAGTGATAGCGCTCTGAGTCGCGTTGGCGCTTCCAGTGAAGACGGCGGTCGTGCTACCTGGGAGGTCGTGGACGTACAGCTTGGCGTGGAGGCCGACGTGCGAATCGGACTCCGCCGACGATTCAGGGTCGTCGGCTTCGGCGACGAAACTCGGGTTGAGCGTGAAGGAATTCGGGCGTGCTGATCCGGACGGAAAGGCGGCGTCGAGTTCCGCGGGTCGGGAGATCATGGTCAGCTCGCGGATCGCGTGAAGTGGACTGGGAAGGCCGGCTGTCTTCCCGAGGAACGGTGAGACGACAAGTGCGCGGACGGATTCAGCGGGCAGCGGCGGTCTGTGCCCTGCCGCCGAGAAGCCGAGCGGATGCACTCGCATGTCAGTGAACCCGGCCGGCATCGAGAAGCTGATTCTGCCGATGGATTCGGCAAGCTGTGCGATGGCCGCACCTCGTTCGACGGTAGGGCCCACGTTGGTGGCCAGAGAGGGGAGTTGCTCGAGTATGTCGGACAATTCGGAGAGCGTCGCGGAGGTGAGGTCGTCTGGGAGCGACTGATCGAGACGAACCACCGTGTCCCAGGACCGGTCAAATGTGAGGTTCCGACTGGGAATAAGGAGTCGATGCAGGTGCTGACCCATGGTGTCGACAAAACGAAGCGCCCAGAGCTTCGGGTGGAACAGGCCGCCGCGTGGTGCGCGCACCGGGATGACGACGTCGTCGAGGAACCCCAGGACACGCGATTCGCTGGTCGTGTTCGGCAGCGCGATGTGAGCGGCATCGGAGAAAACTGTGAGCTTCTTGGCATGCGTGCGCAGTGCTTCCAGAAGATGGAGTGGTGTCAGCGATTGGTCGGAGCCCGAATCGGCGGCGCTGGCGCCGAGTGCGAATGCCGTGGGTACGGCAAGCAACGCGATCAGATCGAGGGTGAACGATGTGCCTACCGCGATGTCCAGCTCGTAGCCTTCGGGTGGCGCGAGCGATTCGACGAGAGTGACGCCGTCGTCAGGACTCAGCATTGCTGGGGCCTTCCGCGTGCTGGCAGTCGATGATGAGTCGTCGGGCATAGCTCCACCGATAATCCAGATACTCGGTACCGAGTAACTCGCCGTCCCAGTTCAGTAGGGGCGAGGTGTTGGTCAGCCGGGCAGACGACCGTTTCAGTGTGCGTTCACGGCTCGTGATGAGATCGGCGAGAGTGTCACTCGCCAGCGCGCTCTCGGGGTCGTCGATAGCGTCGCGGCACCATCGCGTGACGAAATCGCGCGTTGCTGCCGTGATGTTGGTGCCCGCGGCACTCAGGTGATCGAACATTTCGGGAAGCTGATCTCCCCACGAAGAGATCAGATCGGTTTGATCGTTCATGAGGTCGATCCACTCGCGGATGAGGGTGTCCAAGCG
>NZ_JBAQWU010000445.1:0-3821 GCF_049299075.1 Gordonia sp. (in: high G+C Gram-positive bacteria) | reverse complement strand
CTTTCAGTCCCCGGCCGAGCGCTTCGTGCGCCAGCGCCTCGGGGCACTGCTGCCTGAGCCCGACGAGATGCATCCCGATCAGCTCGACATCGCGCTCGATGGCCTGGCGGCCTGGAAGATCGGTGACCGGTATCTGCGAGGTTTCCTGGCAGGAACCGACCGGTCCGTACTCGCCGGAGCCGAGTTTCGTCGTGGTGAATTGCCGCCGTTCGGCTTCGGACGTAACGCATTCGAGGTGATCGAAGCGAAGGCGCGGGCGATTGGCATCGCCGCGATCGCGCACCGCGCCGGGCGAAACGATACCGTCGACGTGCGCGTTCGGCTGAGCGACGGGCGCCGCGTCTACGGCACGGTGAGCGATGTCTTCGGCGATCATCTGGTGCAGGTCAACTACTCGAAGCTCGGTGCCAAGTACCGGCTCGCGTCCTGGATCCGATTGCTCGCGATGACGGCGGGATCGTCGGCTCAGGTAGCCGGAGCGCTGACTATCGGCGGAGCGCGAGGCAAAGATCCGGGTGCGGCGATCAGCAGGCTGACGGTCCCCGGTGACCCGTGCACGCTGCTCGAACAACTGGTCGCGATCCGGGACGCCGGGCTGCGGTCGCCGTTCTGGCTGCCGCCCGATATCGGCGACGAGGCCGCGCAGTCGTTCGGGCTGATCGACCAGACCGGCGGGGGTAAGCCTGACCGGGCGCTGTTGCGGGTCCAGAGAGCGCGAGACTTCCAGCTCAAGGACCGGTACGTGAGCTGGATGCTGTACGACGATCCCGGTCGGTCGGCGAGCGTCGACGAACTGGTGGGCCTGGCCGGAGCCGAGCCGCTGGCCGCAGTCGACGGGCTGCTGCCCGGCTTCGCCGCGGCCGGACTGAACCCGGCGCAAATCCGGTTCATCGGACTGGCAGCAGCAATCTACGGGCCGATGCGAGCGGGGGAGAGCAGCAAATGAGCGTCAGTGATTTCGACCTGACGGCGGATCTGCCGACCGGCACCGTCGTGTTGGAGGCCAGCGCCGGAACCGGCAAGACCTATGCGATTGTCGCGCTCGCCGTCCGGTATCTCGCCGAGGGCCGGACCACGGTGGATCGGCTGCTCATGGCAACCTTCTCGAACGCCGCATCCAATGAACTGCGCCACCGCACTCGATCGCGTATCGGCGAATGCGTTGCGGCACTTGATCCTGCGACGCTGTCCCGGCTCGGTGAACGGGAACCAGACGGCGATGAACTCATCGCGTTGCTGCGCCAGGGAACTGTGGACGAGGTGGCACAGCGGCGACTGCATCTGGCCGAAGCGATGGGCGATTTCGATGCGGCCACCGTCGCGACTACCCACACCTTCTGCAACCGCATGCTGGCCGCCCTGGGGTTCCTCGGCGAACGCGAACAACAGGTCCCGATCGTTGAGAATGTCGACGATATGGTTGCCGAGCTGGTCAATGACCTGTACCTGCAGTCCTTTGCCGCCACGCCGGATGAAGCACCGGGATTCGCCGCCGTCGCTGAGGTCGCGCGAGACGCGGTCCGACAGCTGGGGGCCATCCTTGCGCCCGACCCTGACGACGCGGATGAGGCGTCGACCGCCCGGCTCGATGTCGCACGCGCGGCGCGCCGGGAGATCGCACACCGGAAGCGGCTGGCCAGGGTGCGGACCTACGATGATCTGCAGAACGTCCTGTATTCGCTGATCACCGACGAGAACGTCGGTGATCGCGCCTGTGCACGCATTCGCGACCAGTTTTCCGTGGTGCTGATCGACGAATTCCAGGACACCGATCCGCAGCAGTGGGAGATCGTGAAACGGTGCTTTCACGGGCATGTGCCGTTGCTGCTCGTCGGTGACCCGAAGCAATCCATCTACGGCTTCCGCGGTGCCGAGGTGCGCAGCTACCTCAATGCGGTCGCTGACGCGAGTGACACCCGGCGACTGGTGACCAACTGGCGCTCGGATGGTCCGCTGGTCGAGGCCCTGGCCGCCGTCTTCACCGGCGCCACGTTCGGTGACCCGCGGATCGATTTCCATCCGGTCACCGCGCGGCAGCGGACCTCGCGCATCTACGGGTCGCCGCCGGTCCGGCTGCGGGCTCTGCTCGGCGAGGCGGACTTCAGTGACACGACGCCGAGGGTGGCGCAGGTGCGGCCCCGCGTCATCGCCGACACTGCCAGCGATATCGCGTCGATGCTGAGTTCGGACGTGACGCTCGACGATCCTGACACCGGTCTGGTGCGATCGGTCCAGCCGGGCGATGTGGCGATCCTGGTGCGCGCGAATGCCACCGTAGAGCCACTGCAAGAGGCGCTCGCCGACCGCGGGATCTCGTCGGTGGTGCGCTCGGGGACGTCGATCTTCAAGACCGCGGCGGCGCGGCATTGGTGGTACCTACTGCTGGCGATCGAGCAGCCATCGAACTCCCGTCGGGTGCGGCTGGCGGCACTCACGCCGCTTGTCGGTAGATCGGCCCAAGAACTCGACGCCCGCGGCGATGAGGGCGTCGGGGTGCTCGCCGCGCGGTTCGCCGAGCTGTCCCGGGTGTTCGCCGACGGCGGCTTCGCCTCGATGTCGGCGCGTCTGCTGGACACTTTCGCGACGGAGGAACGGCTGCTGGGTGCCGATGGCGGCGAGCGCCTGCTGACCGATCTGCGGCAGCTCGCCGATCTGTGCAATGCGCGGGTCGCCGGATCGTCGGGCGGATTGGCATCGCTGGCGGCCTGGCTGGGCGGTCAGATCGAGGACGAGTCGCCGATGCGGCACGGTGGGGCGCAGACCCGCAGGCTGGACCGGGATACGCGGGCCGTCCAGATCATGACGGTGCACGCGAGCAAGGGCCTAGAGTTTCCGATCGTCTACCTGCCTTTCGGCTGGGACGGTGCGCGCCGCTTCGATACGCAGACGCAGATCTACCATGACGGCGACGGCACCCGGCGGCTCGACGTCGGCGGTAAGTTCGCCCCCGGTTACCGCGAGCGCGAACACCTGGCCGTCGTCGATGAGGCTGGCCAGGACCTGCGATTGCTGTACGTTGCCCTGACGCGGGCGCGTTCCCAGGTGGTCCTGTGGTGGGCGCCGAGTTCGGTGACCGCGCAGGGTGCGCTGCACCGGCTGCTGTTCACCGCAGTGCAGCGGCAGCAGGCGGTCGCCGGCGGGGGGCTAGCCGTGCCGATTGATCTCGCCGTGGCGCTGCCGATGGATGATGCAGACACCAAACAGTCGTTGTGTGGTGTCCGGGATTTAGCCGGGGCGGGTCAGATCGTCGTCGAACCGGCCCGGCATGCGTCGGGGCTGCAGTGGAATCGGCCCGCGGACGGAGCCGCGAAGGCGCTCGGCGCGGCAGTTTTCACTGGACAGATCGATCACGAGTGGCGACGGACCTCCTATTCGGCGATGGTCCGGGGCGCACACGGGGTGACGCCGAGCGGGCCGATCCAGACTGGCAGCGAGCCAGAAGACGGACTGACCGAAGACGAGGCGACCGGGGCTGGACCGGGTCGGGTCGCCCCCGAGCGGGCCGACGTGCCGGTCGACGGCATGCCGTCGTTGATGAACGGTCTACCGTTCGGCGCCGGTTTTGGCACGCTGGTACACGAGGTACTCGAGCACGTCGATACCTCTACCGACGATCTCGCCGCGCATGTGCTGGCCCGGACCGTTGAGGGCGCCGCCCGCCGCGGGGTGGATCTCGATGTGCACAAGCTCGCGGTGGCGCTGGTCGGTGTACTGACCACACCGCTGGGTTTCGGTGATCTCGCGAGTATTGCGCCGGGCGACCGACTCGCCGAGCTGGACTTTGAGCTGCCGCTCGCCGCACCAGGTTTCGGTCTTGATCA
>NZ_JBAQWU010000444.1:0-5892 GCF_049299075.1 Gordonia sp. (in: high G+C Gram-positive bacteria) | reverse complement strand
GAGTTCCGCGGGCCGTGCTGATCATGCTGGCCACGCTGGCGCTGCTTGCCGGTGGCAGCGGGCTCGCACAGGCGGCGCCCGGCGGACCGCAACCGGTGCCGTCCGTCGATCTGGCCCGATACCTGGGCACCTGGCACCAGGTGGCCGCGGTGCCTGCGCCCTTCAGCCTGATCTGCGCCCGCGACACTCGAGCGAACTACTCGCTCGGCAAGGACGGTGACGTCGTGGTCCGCAACACCTGCACCACCTGGGCCGGAACGCCGAACCAGATCACCGGAACCGCCCGGGTCGTCGACAAGAAGACCTCGGCGCAGCTGCGCGTCCGCTTCCCCAGCGTCCCGAATCAGGGTGGGCCCGACGGCCCGCCGAACTACGTGATCGTCGGGCTCGCTTCGGACTACTCGTGGGCGGTCGTCACCGATCCCAGCCGGTTGTCCGGGTTCGTCCTCTCCCGGACGCCAGCCCTGTCGGCGGACAAGTGGCGTGCGGCTCGAACCGCGATCGCCGCGGCCGGTCAGTCGGATTGCCTCTACCTGACTTCGCCGACGACCGGCGGACTCGAGGAGATTGTGCCGTTGTGCACTAAGAGCCGCTGAGCGGGTGCGGTCACCCTTCGACGACGGCGCGCATCCGCTCGAGCGTGCACAGCATGTCCCGGCGCACGCGGCGTCGTCGGAGGGGGCCGATCACCAGCCAGTAGGCTTGTGCCCACCAGGCTGCGGTGAAATCGAAAGTCTCCGTTACTTCGACGGCGGAGCGCTCGGGCAACGGCGTCAACCGGTAACCCCAGCGCGTCACCGGATTGCTCGACGACCCGACCCCGAAGGTGAACACCCGCCCGGGCTCGCACTCCAGCACGGTGCAGGGCGTCCAGTAGGTCGGCCCGACCTCGTTGCGACGGACGTGACCGCGAAAGCGTGCCCCGACGGCTGGCCCGTCGGCGCCGCGAAGCCATTGCGCCTCGAACGTCTCCGGCGAGAACTCGCCGATCCGCGTGACATCGCTGACCAGACTCCACACGGTGTCGACTGGTGCTGCCATCGTGACGGTGACTTCTTCGTGTTGCTGCATAGTCATGCCTTTCCCAGTTGGTGGCGCAGGCTCGTCCGCAGTGCGGGGCGCCGGAATCGATGGTTGATCTGCAGGAGGGCCGACGGCTGGACGTGCTGATCGGCGAGGGCCAGCTCGCGCGCGCCCTGGCGGCCGAGAATGAGACTCGGTCCCAGCGCCGGCACCGGCAACAGCGTCGGGCGGTGCAGCACCTGACCGAGTGTGTTCGCGTATTGGCTGCCGGTGACCGGCTCGGGTGAGGTTGCATTGACCGGCCCGGTGAGCCGGTCGTCGTACAGGGCGCGGTGGTAGACGTCGATGAGGTCGTCGAGGTCGATCCACGACAGCACCTGCCGTCCGCTTCCGAGTCGCCCGCCGAGGCCGGCTGCGAAGAGTGGTCGCTGCACGCGCAGCACGCCGCCGAGCGGGCTCTGCACGATGCCCGTCCGGACCTGCACACAGCGCAGACCGGCAGCGTCCGCCGCTGCGGCGCCTTCCCAGTCGCGCACAACGGCGGCGAGGAAATCGTCGCCCGGGGGGTCGGTTTCGGTGAGCGTCTTGCCGGGCTGGTTGTGTCCGTAGTATCCGATCGCCGAGGCGCTCACGAACACCGACGGGCCGTCCGCTGCCGCGGCGGCCACCTCGGTGAGGCGCCGCGTCGGCCCGACACGGCTGTCGCGCACCTGAGCCTTGTGCGCGTCGGTGAAGCGCCCGGCGATCGGTGCTCCGGCCAGGTGGATGACGGCGTCGACGCCGTTCAAGAGATCCGCGGCGGGCACATGGGGATCCCACGTCCGTTCGTCTGCGGCGTCGGTACGGGCCCGAACCAGACGGATCACCCGGTGCCCGCCGGTGGTGAGGAATGCGGTGAGCTGCTGGCCGACCATTCCCGACGCCCCGGTCACGGCGATCGTCAGCGGCACCAGTCCGGCCTCCCGCGCTTGCCGGTGCCGGGCCAGATCGTCGGCGACCTGGCGGTGCCGGAACGCGAACGTCGACCGCAGCGCGACGGCGGGCACCGCGGTGTGCACGCGGTCGGTCATCCGGGTGGTCTGCCCGCCGGGTTCGGCGGCGAACTCGTGCTCGTGCCGCCACGGGCCGGACAGGACCGCCGGTAGCTCCCGAGCGCCGTCGGTGATGCGTTCGTCGACGAACCGGTGCGGCGGATCGAATTCGTCGGCCCGGTGCTGCGCGCGCCAGCGCAGACCGCCGGGCAGTCCCAGCATCGCCTGCCCGTCGGCCAGCGACGGCGATTCGCTGATCGCTGACATCGGCTGCCACGGGGGGAGGAGGCGGTGCAGCGCGCCGGGTCTGCTGTGCCAGGCGAATACCTCGTCGCAGGTGGCGTCGACGGTACTGCTGTGCACGATTCCCATGGTGGCGGGACCTTTCGTCGGTGTCTGACTAGTATTCGCAGCCGCGCGCCCGGCGGACTGGACCTCCGGCCGGCACCCCGTCAGAGCCTGCCGTAGCGGGCCAACGCGATCGCTCGCTGTTCGCCGTGTTCCACGATCGGCGGCGGATAGTCGGCGTCGTGAGCGAAGAGCTCCGGGTAGCTGGCGAGCCTCCACGGCTGATGCACGGCCTTTCCGCGAATCCCCCGGAGCTCGGGTACCCACCGGCGCACAAAATCACCCGTGGGATCGAAACGCTCGCCCTGGGTCACCGGATTGAACACCCGGAAATAGGGCGCCGCATCGGTGCCGCAGCCCGCGGTCCACTGCCATCCGTGCTGATTGGACGCGAGATCGCCGTCGACCAACTGCGTCATGAAGTAGCGCGCCCCGCGCCACCAGGGCACGTGCAGGTCTTTGGTGAGGAACGAGGCCACGATCATGCGGAGCCGGTTATGCATCCACCCCTCCGCCGCGAGCTGACGCATACCGGCGTCGACGATCGGATAGCCCGTCCGGCCGGCGCACCAAGCCGTAAAGGCCGCGTCCGCGTCGGGCCCGGTGTCGTATTCGATCGCGTCGAACTTGGCGTTGAAGTTCTGGCGCGCCGTGTCCGGCCGATGGTGCAGCACGTCGGCGTAGAAGTCCCGCCACGCGAATTCAGTGCGCAGCGTCGTGGCGCCGGGATCGTTTCGGTGGCGCAGATCGTGCAGGACGGTGCGCGGATGCAGGCAACCGAACTTAAGATACGGCGACAACCGCGAGGTGGCGTCCAGATCTGGCCGATCGCGGAGATCGTGGTACTCCGTCACGCCGCCGTCCGCCGGCCCGGTATCCGCGCGGAAAGCCGCCCATCGCCGCCGCGCCGCGGCTTCGCCTGGTGCCGGGAGCTGGGCGCCGGACCATCCTTCCCCGAGCTGCATTGCGGCATCGGCGAGGGAGATTCGACCGGGAATATTCGCGGGGTCGACCCAGCGGAGGGTCTCGGGTCCGGTGGCGGCGGGGGAATGCCAACCGTGCTCGAGCCACGCCCGCCGAAAGGGGGTGAACACCCGGTAGGGGCCGCCGGCCTTCGTGTGCAGGCGTCCGGGTGACACCGCGTACGCCGAGCCGGTCCGCACCAGAGGTACCGGCTCCGCGAGCGCCGCCAAGGTGCGCTCGGTGTTCCGGTCGCGCGTCGCCCCGTACGGCCCGAAGTCGGCACTGACGTGCACAGATCCGGCGCCCAGCTGCGACGCCAGGGTGGGGATGACGTGTGCCGGATCGCCGGCCAGGAGCAGCAGGCGACCGTCGAGGTCCGCGTCGAGTGCGCGCAGGCATCCGGCGAGGAAAGCGGTGCGCGCGGCTCCCGACGGCCGGCACAGGGCGTCGTCGAGAACGAAGACGGCGACGGCCTCCGGTGCGTGGGCTCGGGCTTCGAGCAGCATCGGCAGATCCGATAGTCGCAGGTCCCGGCGGAACCACACAATGGCAGGTGGATTCATCCCACCAGTGTGCGCGAGCGACCCATCCGAAGGCCGCGCAGAACCGAATGACCGATGTGAACGGAGCAAAAGAACTCTCCCCGGGCAGCGCCATCGCGGTAATCGGCAGCGGAGCGGCCGGCCTGACCGCGAGCTATCTGCTGTCGCAGCGGCATCGGGTGACGCTGCTGGAATCCGACGACCGGCTGGGCGGGCACGCCCATACCCACCAGGTCGACGCACCCGACGGCACCCGGTTGGCTATCGACACCGGGTTCATCGTCCACAACGACAGGACGTACCCGACACTGCTGACACTGTTCGGTCACCTCGGGATCGCCACTAGCGAGACCGACATGTCGATGTCGGTGCGGGCGCAGGCGTCCGGGCTGGAGTATGCGGGCGCCCTCGGTGCGAAGGGACTCTTCCCGACGTGGCGCAACCTCACGCGGGGCCGCTATCTGCTCATGCTGGCCGAGATCAAACGCTTTCACACACTTGCCCGACGAGTGCTCGACGATCCCGACGACGATCAGTCGCTCGATGAGTTCGCGAAACGACACCGACTGTCCGGCTACTTCCGGGAGAACTTCCTGTGGCCGTTGGTGGCGGCGGTGTGGTCGTGCGATGCCGCCACCGCGAAGCTGTACCCGGCGCGATATCTGTTCACCTTCCTGGACCATCACGGCATGCTCTCGGTTTTCCAATCGCCCAGCTGGCGCACGGTGACCGGCGGGTCAGCGACCTACGTGGCCGCGGTCGCCGATCGCCTCGAAGCGCGGGGCGGAGAAATTGCACTGTCGTCGCCGGTCACCGCCGTGCGTCCCACCGAATCCGGTGTCGAGGTCACGGCCCCGCGCGGGACGCGCCGCTTCGATGCGGTCGTGATCGCCACCCACCCGCACCAGGCACTGGCGTTGTTGGCGTCCCCCACGCCGCGGCAAGAAGCAGTGCTCGGGAGTATCAGATACGCGAGCAAACCGGCCGTCCTGCACACCGACGAGTCGCTGCTGCCGCGCGCTCCGCGGGCCCGCGCCTCGTGGAACTACCAGATCCGTGCCGACGGTTCGGAAGTGGCAGTGACCTACGACCTCACCCGGCTGATGCGGCTACCGCACGCCAGCGGCGTCGCCGGACCGCCGCGATACCTAGTGACGATGGGCCGGACGGACCTGGTGGATCCGGCCGCGGTCGTGGCGTCGATGACCTACGAGCACCCCGTCTACGACCAACGATCGGTGGCCGCCCAGCAACGGCTTCCCGAGATCGGTACCGACACCATCGCCTTCGCCGGCGCGTACCACGGCTGGGGGTTCCACGAAGACGCCGCCGCCTCCGGCGAATGCGCCGCCCGGCGCTTCGGCGGCAGCTGGCCCGACGAAGACCTCCGGGAGTCCAAGCAGGTGCCCGAATGAGTATCCCGACGCCAGCAGTGGTGTACACCCGCATCCGCCACATCCGCCGCGAGCCGGTGGATCACCGGTTCGACTACGCAAGTCTGAGCTGGCTGGTTGATGTCGATGAGCTACCGGCGCTTCCACCCGGCTTGCGGTGGACAGCGAAGTTTCGGCCCGCCGATCACTTTCCGCAGCCTGCCCGCGCCGGTGAGACGCTCCGTGGACGACTCGACAGCTACCTCGCCGATGTCGGCATCTCGCGGTCCGGCGGTCGCGTGCTCGCGCTGCTATCACCGCGCACGGCCGGCTACGTATTCAATCCACTGTCGGTGTTCTGGTGCCACGACGCCGCCGGGGAGCTGAGCTTCGTCGTCGCCGAAGTGCACAACACCTACGGCCAACGGCACTGCTATGTGGTCCACACCGATGCTGCGGGTCGGGCACAGGTGGCGAAGGCCTTCTACGTGTCGCCGTTCAACGAGGTCGCCGGTGAATATCAGCTGGTGCTGCCCCCACCCGATGCCCTCGGCCGGGTGCGGCTGGCCATCACCCTGAACGGCGCCGATCAGGCACCGTTCACCGCAACGA
>NZ_JBAQWU010000443.1:0-2087 GCF_049299075.1 Gordonia sp. (in: high G+C Gram-positive bacteria) | reverse complement strand
GGTGGACACCAGCCAGTAGGGGGTGGGGTCGTCGGGGTCGTCGAGCACCAGCAACACCATGGGCTTGATCCATGAGCGGTACACCAGGAAGGCCGCCGGATCGAGTTGGCGGCCCATCGCCGCGCTCCGCGCGGACGGCGGCACCACGGCGCCCCGCCCGACAACCGCAGCCGGCAACAGCGCCTTGTGGGCGTGCAGCACGCCGTCGGCGTCCACACGCACCTGAATTCGGCTCATCGACACAAGGAGCCACGCGACCAGTGCCCCGATAACCGGATAGAAGACCACACTCCACGGCTTCTGGTAGGCGGCCATCTGCGCCTCGTAGCCGAGCAGCCCGACCACCACGGCGGCGAGCAGCCACCACCACAGCGGCACGGTCAGCCGTTCGGAGTAACGGTCGGGCCCGGCGGAACGGGATTGATCGGAGTTGCTCACGGACTCCAGCCTAACCGGACTGAGATCTGGCGGTGACCGGGGCAACCGTCCGCTGGCCGCCGAGTAGGCTGCCAGAGGTGACCTCGACTGGATCTGCTTCCGAGCCCTTGCGCATGGTGCGCGTGGACCCCGATTTGCCGCTGCCCCAGCGCGCTCACCCCGGTGATGCTGGCATCGACCTGTATTCGACCAGCGACCTGGAGTTGGCGCCGGGCCGCCGGCAGGTGGTGGGTACCGGAATCGCGATCGCGCTGCCGTTCGGGACCGTCGGATTGGTGCATCCGCGCTCCGGCCTGGCCGCTCGCGCCGGGCTGTCGATCGTGAACTCGCCGGGCACCATCGACGCTGGATACCGCGGGGAGATCAAGGTGTGCCTGATCAACCTGGATCCGGAAGCGCCGATCGTGATCGCCCGCGGCGACCGCATAGCTCAGCTTGTGGTGCAGCAGGTGGCCTTGCCCGATGTAGTGGAAGTGACCGAACTCGACGACACCGAGCGCGGGGCCGGGGGATACGGCTCCAGTGGTGGCCATGCGATTCTCGATCCGACCAACTCCAACACCCATCCGACAACTTAGGGGGCGCGCTGCGATGAGCAAGCATTCCATCGGCGATACCGCCGGACCGTACGACATCGACGAGCTGGCCACGCCGCCAGCCGACCTCGCCAACTCGCACCTGGACCTTGGTTCGGTGCTGGTGCCGGTGGTCGAGGGCGGTCAGGTGACCGTGGAGATGTCGCCCCAGCATGAGCCGGAAGCGGTCTACCTGGTGACGCCGGTCGGACGCATCGGCGTGCATGCCTTTGCGGCCCCGCGTAGCGGGGGACTGTGGCGCGAGGTGGTGCGCGAACTCACCGAGTCGCTGAGTGCTGAAGGGGCGACGACCGCGATCGCCGACGGGCACTGGGGCCGCGAGGTTGTTGCGGCGGTGCCAGGCGGACAGCACCGGTTTATCGGCGTCGACGGTCCACGGTGGATGGTGCGCTGCGTGGCCAGTGGCCCGGACGGCGACAGTGAGCAGCTTGCGCAACTGGCGCGCGCGGTGCTGGCCGAGACCGTCGTCCGCCGCGGTGACCAGCCTTTCCCGCCACGCGAAGTGCTGCCCCTGGTCTTGCCGCCGGTGCTCGCCGATCAGGTCTCCACCGCCCAGCAGCAGATGGCTCAGGATATGGGTGTGGGCGCCGACGGGACTCCGCTGATGTCGTCGCTGGATCAGGCGCCGACGGGCCGGGAGAGCGGCGCTGTGCCCGATGCCGCCCAGCCCGACACCGTGGTGCCCGGCGGTGCGGTGACACAGGCCGCCGCGGCGACGGTCTTCACCGAGGACCTGCCCCCGGTCGCCGGACCGGGTGGTTCGATCGCTGAGGCTGACGACGGGGCCGACGAGGCAGCGCGACCGCCGTCCGAGGGATCGGCTATGCAGCGCCTGCGCGGTCGCGGTCGCCGCCGCCGCTGATCAGCCCAGACCGGTGCCGGTCAGTCGGCGCCAGGAAGCCAGGCACGCCTCGCCCAGGAGTTCTTCGGCTGGCCCCCAGGTCGTCAGTGGCAGTTCGGTGAGTGCACCGCGGGGTGCGGCGGCGGCCCAGCTGCGGGCCACCTCGAGGGGGTGTAGTGGATAGTCGGGTGCACCGACGATGGCCCGTGGAA
>NZ_JBAQWU010000442.1:0-1504 GCF_049299075.1 Gordonia sp. (in: high G+C Gram-positive bacteria) | reverse complement strand
CATCTACGCCCCGGCCGACGGGGCAGGTGAGATCACCACGCGCGCAGCGATCTGTACCGCCGATTCCGGTGGACGCTATCGGGCTCAGGTCACCATCTTGCCGAAGGACGCCGACGGTCAGCGATTGCAGTTGGCACGTCGGCTGGCGGGCAACGATCAGGGCCTGGATGTGATGGTCATGGACGTGGTCTGGACCGCGGAGTTCGCGAACGCCGGCTGGATGGTGCCGGTCCCGGCTCAGACCGCTGCGCAGGTGGCCGCGACCAACCTGGCAGGTCCCGTCCAGACCGCGATGTGGAAGCGGCCCGACGATGCCGCGCCGGTGCTGTATGCGCTGCCGATTTGGACCAACACCCAGCTGCTCTGGTTCCGTCCGGATGTTCTCCGGCAGTACTTCGGTCGCACCGCGAAGGCGCCGACCACGTGGGAGAAGATGATCGAGGACGCGACCGCGATCCACACCGAGAATTCGAACGGTCCGGCGCAGATCATGGTGCAGGGCGGGCAGTACGAGGGTTTGATGGTGTGGTTCAACTCGGTGCTGCAGAGCGCCGGTGGGCACATCTTGGATCCGGCAGATCCCACCAAGCAGGCGCTGAACGACACTCCCGAGCATCAGGCGGCCACCCTCAAGACACTGCAGATCTTGAAGGCGGTGGCCACCTATCCGGGTGCCGATCCGTCGATCAGCAACTCCACCGAGGGCACCGCGCGTGACGGGATGGAGAAGGGGCAGGCGGCCTTCCAAATCAACTGGCCGTTCGTCTTCCAGTCGGCACGGCAGAATGGCGCCTCCGGTGACGTCGACTTCCTGAAGGAGCCGCTCGCGCCGTTTGCGACGAAGATCCTCGACGAGGACAACCCGCCGACCGCCGAGGACCTGGTGCCGATCAATCGGGTGCTGCGGCGTTCGTTCGACTTCGCCCCCTACCCGGGCGTCGCGGCGGATCTGCCAGCAAAGTCCACGCTCGGCGGCCTGAACGTCGCGGTCGCCTCGACGTCCAAGCAGCCGGAATTGGCGGCGCAGGTGGCCTCCTGCCTCACCAGTAAGGACGCCCAGCGCGTGTATGCCCTCGAGGGTGCGCTGCCGCCGACAGTCGCGGCCCTCTACGAGGAGCCCGACTTCCAGACCGCCTACCCGATGGGCGAGGAGATCATGCGTCAGTTGACCGAGGAGCATGTCGCTCCGCGACCGGCGACCCCGCAGTACCAGGCGGTGTCGACGCTCGTGACCGCCACGCTGAGCCCGGTCGGTCGCTGGGATCCGGAAAGCATGGTCGACGTCCTCGCCGACAAGGTGCAACGAGCCGTCGACGGGGAGGGGATCATTCCATGACCACCGGTGACGACAATCAGACGCCGCGCGATCGCGAACCGGTCGCGCCCGTCCATTCCGATATCTGGGTACCTCCCGCCGCAGGCGGTCGCGCGGTACCGCCGCCGCCGCCGCCCATTCCCGCGCCCGTCGCCCCGACCGAGCGCGAATCGGTGACCGAGCCCGCAT
>NZ_JBAQWU010000441.1:0-6676 GCF_049299075.1 Gordonia sp. (in: high G+C Gram-positive bacteria) | reverse complement strand
GCGGAACCGCCTTCTGCGCCCGGTAGTTCTCGGTATCGGGATCCGCATCGGCCAAACGCACGATCAGCGTTGCGTCGTCCGGCTTCGGCGAGTCCTTACCCGCGGTGTCCGCGGTCGCGGCCACCCCCTCGGACGCGAAGATCTCGGTGTTGAACATCTCGGGCACCGGCTTGTCGCCAGCGGCCCCGATAGCATCGGGAACCTCAACCTTGCCCAGTATTGTGAGCTTCCCCGACGGTGCGGCAGGGTCGGCGAGCTCCGCGGGTTCGTCCCCCGGCAGCGGCTGATCGGCGGACAGCGGCACCACCAGCGCGGCGGCCTCCTTGGCTCGGGCCCGGGCTCCGGTGATGTCCACCCCAGTTGCTACCGCCACTCCCATGCGACGGCGGGCAAAGCTCTCCGGCTTGCCGAACAACCGCAGATCTACCTGCGGATCGGCGAGCGCCTCGGCGACCCCGGCGAACCGAATCGCTTCCTCGTCGTGCTGCCCGTAGATCACGGCGGACGCGCCAGGCGAGCGCAGTTCGGTGCTCACCGGCAGCCCGAGGACCGCGCGGGCATGCAACTCGAACTCGCTGAGCCGCTGCGTCGCGAGCGTCACCAGGCCGGTGTCGTGCGGCCGCGGACTCACCTCGGAGAAGTAGACGTCGTCGCCCTTGATGAATAGTTCGACGCCGAAGATACCGCGGCCACTGAACTTGCCGGCTGGCGCCCCCGGATCGCCCATGGCGCCAGCGATGCGGGCGGCGATGGAACAGGCTGCGCCGTAGGCGACTTCGCTCATCGGCTGCGGCTGCCAGCTCTCGATGTAGTCGCCGTCGGCCTGCTCATGCCCGATCGGTTCGCAGAAGTAGGTGGCCAGCTCGCCTGTTTTCGGGTCCACAGCGCGCACGGTCAGCAATGTCACCTCGTAGTCGAAGTCGATGAACCGCTCGACGATCACTCGCTTGGAGCTGACCCGTCCACCGGTCATCGCGATCTCCCACGCGGACTCGACGTCGGCGTCGCTGCGCATCACCGACTGCCCCTTGCCTGACGACGACATCACCGGCTTCACCACGCACGGATAGCCGACTTGGTAGGCGGCTGCGCGCAGTTCCGCTTCGGTCTCGGCAAACAGGTACGACGACGTCGGTAGGCCCAGCTTTTCGTCGGCCAGCCGCCGAATGCCCTCACGGTCCAGGGTCAGCGAGACCCCTTTGGCACTGGGGATCACCTCGGCAATCCCAGCGGCTTCCACCTCCACCAACGCATCGGTGGCGATCGCCTCGATCTCCGGCAGCACGTAGCGGGGGCGGTGCTTCTCGATCACCGCGCGCACGGCAGCGGGATCCATCATGTCGATGACCTCGGCGGCGTGCGCCACCTGGTGGGCTGGCGCATTCGCATACCGGTCCACGGCGATCACCTCGACCCCGAGGCGCTGTAGCGCGATGGTCACTTCCTTGCCGAGTTCGCCGGAGCCCAGCAGCATGACCTTCACCGCATTGCCCGATAGCGGGGTCCCGAAGATGCCAGCAGGACCGGGCTGGGGCGGCGGGGCGTCTGAATCAGTCGTCGACGTCATGGCCCAGAGTCTACGGATCGGGCCGGGCGCCCGGGTCACGGCAACCCGGGAAGTCACCGAGCCGCCTGTTCATCGGCGATGAAGTCAATCGTTGGGAACGCGGCGCGGGACAAAGAGTTCGGTCGGCGCGCTGCGTCCACGCAGGACCACCGTGTCGATCGCCTTCCACCGCGTGCGCTCAGCCGCCCCCGCGGCCGCCACCACCCGGCCGCTGGCCCACGGCACCCGCGGATCGCGTTTGGCGATCTCCGATAGGCGCGCCGACTCGTTCACCGGATCGCCGATCACCGTGTACTCGAAGCGCTGAATTGCCCCGACGTTGCCTGCCACCACGGTTCCATAGCTGACCCCGATCCCGGCGCGTAGGTCCGGCACCTCCCGGTGCAGCCGGTCGGCTACTTCCCGCGCAGCGTGCAGCGCCGCACCGCCGGGGTCATCGATCACCTGCGGGGCGCCAAAGATGGAGAGCACCGCGTCACCCTCGAACTTGTTCACCAGTCCGTCGTTGCGTTCGGTGGCTTCCACGATCACTGCAAAGAACTGGTTGAGCAGATCCACCACTTCGGTCGGCGTCCGCGTCATCGCCAGCTCCGTCGAACCGATCACGTCGACGAATACCACGGCCACGACGCGTTCGGCACCGCCCAACTCAGTTTCCCCAAGCATGGCGGCCGCCGCCACATCGCGTCCGACGTGCCGACTGAACAGGTCCCGCAGCCGTTCCTCTTCCCGCAATCCGGCCACCATATTGTTGAAGCCGAGCTGCAGTTCACCCAGTTCGGACGCGTCGTAGACGACGAGGCTGGTGTCCGGGCCGATGTCACCGCCCCGCACCCGCGACATTCCCCGCCGGACGTTCTGGATGGGGCCGGTCACGCTCCAGGCGAACAGGATCACCGACAACAAGCCCACGATGGCCGCCACGGAAGTCAGTACCGTCACCGAGACGAAGAGGTGGGTGCGCGACGTTTCCCGGTCCAGAAAACCGAAGAGCACCGCCAAGAAGATGCCCAACAACGGGATGCCCGTGCCGATCAGCCAGCCCATCACCGCGCGCCAGCGCATCGACGCACCCGGCCAGCCCAGACCAGCCTGCAGAATCTTCGCCGACACCGGACGCAGCAAGATTTCGGTGAGCAGATTCGAGATCGCGACCACCACCAGCGCGCTCATCACGATGACGAGCACGACCTTGCCGATCAAGTCCGGGTCCGCCAAGCCGTACAGCAGGCCCAGCAACGCGGCAGCCCCCATCCACAGGGTGAACTGCAGAATCAGCAGGCGGCGCAGTGCGCGACGCGTCCCGCGGACATCGGCGCGGGTGGGCACTTGGTCGTGGATGGACCAGCGCAGGCCGCGGATCATGATGATCGTGCCGACGACGACCCCGATGAGCACCGCGACGCCCGCGTACACCGGAACCGCGACGAAGTTGATGAGGGCCAGGTCACGGCGCAGAAATGAGGGGTCGGGGATGCCGACCGCGCCGAGCGCAACCGCAACGAGGATCCCCACCGTATTCGCGATGACCAGGGCGCCGGTGAGCAGCACCTGAATCCGAATCCTTTGCCTGCGGGCACCCTCGCTGGCCGAGCCGAGCAGGATCGACCCGTAATCCCTACTCAGCCGCGGCGTCATCGACTCGCCGAAATCGGCTTAGACGATGGCGCGACGCACAATGGTCTGCTCGCGGCCCGGGCCGACGCCGATGCAGGAGATGTGCGCGCCGGAGAGCTCCTCGAGCCGCAGGATGTAGTCCTGTGCGTTCGTGGGCAGCTCGTCAAAGCTACGGCAGGCGGAGATGTCCTCGGACCAGCCGGGCATGGTCTCGTAGATCGGCTTCGCGTGATGAAATCCGGTCTGCGTCATCGGCATATCGTCGTGCCGCGCCCCGTCGACCTCGTAGGCGACGCAGATCGGCACCTCGGCCAGTCCGGATAGCACGTCGAGCTTGGTGAGGAAGTAGTCGGTGATGCCGTTGACGCGGGTGGCGTAGCGGGCGATCACGACGTCGAACCAGCCGCAGCGCCGCGCGCGGCCGGTGGTGACCCCCACTTCGCCGCCGGTCTTGGCCAGGTACTCGCCCCACTCGTCGAACAGCTCGGTCGGGAACGGGCCCTCGCCGACCCGCGTGGTGTACGCCTTCAGGATGCCCAGGACCGTCTCGATTTTGTTCGGACCGATGCCAGCGCCCACCGCGGCACCGCCGGCCGTCGGGTTCGACGACGTCACGTACGGATAGGTGCCGTGATCGACGTCGAGCAACGTGCCCTGGCTGCCTTCCAGGAGCACAGTCTCGCCGCGCTCGAGCGCTTGGTTCAGCAGGAGCCGGGTATCGGCGATGCGGTGTGTGAAACCCTGGGCCAGCTCCAACGTCTCGTCGACAACCTGCTGCGGGTCCAGGCCCTTGCGGTTGTAGATCTTGGTGAGGATCTGGTTTTTCACTTCCAGGGCCGCTTCGACCTTCTGGGTGAGGATCTTCTCGTCCAGCACATCGGCGACGCGCACCCCGACCCGAGCGATTTTGTCCTGGTAGCAGGGGCCGATACCGCGGCCGGTGGTACCGATCTTGCTGTTGCCCAGGAACCGCTCAGTCACCTTGTCGATGGCCACGTGGTACGGCATCAGCAGGTGTGCGTCGGCCGAGATCAGCAGACCGGTGGTGTCGACGCCGCGATCCTCTAGGCCCTTGAGCTCGGTCAACAGCACCGACGGATCGATTACGACGCCGTTGCCGATCACGTTGTTCACGCCGGGGGTCAGAATGCCGGACGGGATCAAATGCAGCGCGAACGTCTCGCCGTTCGGCAGCACCACGGTATGTCCGGCATTGTTGCCGCCCTGGTACCGCACCACCCACTGGAGCTTGCCGCCCAGTAGATCAGTCGCCTTACCTTTGCCCTCATCGCCCCATTGGGCGCCGATAAGCACAATCGCAGCCATATCCAGGTGCCTCCTCTTCGCGGACAACCCTACTGGGTGAATCCCCCAGATACCCTATTGACGTGGTAGCGATCGAGATCAGTCCGCCGAGCCGCGGCGCCGAAGCGGCGGCCCTGTCACGTATGGTCTCCGCGGCGCTCGCCGACCCGACCGTCACGCGTCTGATCGTCTGCCCACCCGCCGACCAGGAGCACCCCGACCTGTTCTTCGCCCAGGTGATCGGCGTGTTGATGCGTCACGAACGGCTCGACATCGAGCTCGCCTACGTGGCACCCGTCGCCACTGCGGCCACCAAGACGTATGGCCTCCCACACGGAGAGCCCGCCCGCAGCCTCGCGGAAGTCGGTGCGGCGCAAGAACTTCCGCTGATCCGCGACGATGCGGCCACGGTACTGGTCGGGCGGGCGCGCCACCTCGGCGACGCCGCGAAGCTACACGGCGAAACCTACGTCGACTCCGAGCGACTGTTCGACGGTGACGTCCGCGGTGTGGTCATCGAGCCGCTTATCGACGCCCCCGGGGTGCGCGCGCGGATCGAGCGCCGACTGCCTGGCGGCTGGCACACCGGCCGGGCCGTGCAGACCGGGGCCACTAACCTCGTCGTCGAACGCGAAGGCGTGCTGACCGCGCGCGTCGTCAAACGCTCGACGTTCTATCGTCATCATCTCGACTGGAAGCTGGTTCGCCCATGAGCACGATGCCGATGTCCACCGCATTGCGGTCGGTGCGGCCTAGTTGGAGCTTCCTGGGTCTGCTGGCCGTGGCGGTCGGCGGCGTCGCGATGTTGTCGATGAGCAGCGGCCAGTCCGGGCAGGCGATCGGCGGGATGTGGCTGTTGATCCTCGGCGGCTGGCTGGTCTCGCTGTGCCTGCATGAATTTGCGCACGCTTTCACCGCCTATCGGTACGGCGACCATTCCAGCGAGTTGCGCGGCTACCTCACGCTCGATCCGCTCAAGTACACCCATCCGGGGCTGTCGCTGGTGCTGCCGGTGTTGATCATCCTGATCGGCGGCATCGGGTTCCCGGGTGGCGCGGTATATCTGAACACCGCCGGGATGACACCAACGCAGCGCTCGCGGGTCAGCCTGGCCGGACCGACCACCAACCTTATTCTCGGGGTCATTCTGCTGCTGATCGTGCGATTCTTGCCGGAGAGCCAGTCGACCGGCAATCTCGCCGCGGGTCTTACCTTCTTGGCCTTCCTGCAGGTCACGGCCGCCATCTTGAACCTGATCCCCATGCCAGGCTTCGATGGGTACGGCGCGCTTGAGCCGTATCTCTCGCCGCAGACCCGGCAGAGCGCGAACAAGCTCGCACCCTTCGGATTCCTGGTGGTCTTCGGACTGATCTTCTTTGTCCCGCCGATCGCCAAGGCGTTCTTCGGGTTGATCTACGGGATCATCGGCTCGTTTGGCGTGGATGTGGGCCTGATGGCCAACGCCTACCGGCTCTTCCTGTTCTGGGAGTTCCTGCCCGGCGCCCGTTGAGTATCTGCGGCGTATCGAAACCAGACCTCCCGAGCACGCTCAGGCGAAGTAGTCGTTCAAGGTCACCATCTGCAGATTTCGGTGGCGAATAATGTCGGTGAACTTGCCGTAGACGTGGGTCACCGGGTCGTGGTTGGCGTGGCCGATCACAATGCGCTGCGCCCGGAAGTACTGGCGCGCAGCGCCGATGAGGAACTTCTCGGTCACCAGCCCCGAGTCAGAGAGCGAGCCGTCCCACATGGTGGGCACCGAGTAGCCGAGATCGGCGGCCACTTTATCGACGGCAGCGTTACGGTAGCCGTACGGCGGTCGGTAGTACGGCGTGCCATCGACACCGTAGGTGTTCTTCAGGAAGGTCTTACAGCGGCGCAGTTCGTCGGCCACCCCGGTCGCACTGAGCGAGGTCAACGCGGCATGGGTCCACGTGTGGTTACCCAACTGCACCTGCCCCGAATCGACGAGCGGCCCGAGGACCTTCTTGTTGTCCCGCCACGCATCGAACTGACCGGTCACGAAGAACGTGAACCTGGCACCCGAATCGGCGGCCCACTGGCAGTACGCGTTGACCACCTCGGAACTGGCGCCGTCGTCGACGGTCAAGGCGAAGTAGTTGCCCCGGCCGGGGAGCTGGGTGACCGGCTCCGCGGGGAGCGGCGCCTTCTGCGCGGGTAGTGGCC
>NZ_JBAQWU010000440.1:0-4133 GCF_049299075.1 Gordonia sp. (in: high G+C Gram-positive bacteria) | reverse complement strand
GGTGTCAAGGATCGCAAGCAGGCTCGCAGCCGCTACGGCGCCAAGAAGGGGAACTGATCTCTCATGCCACGTAAAGGCCCCGCACCCAAGCGCCCGCTGATCAACGATCCGGTTTACGGTTCGACCGTCGTCACCCAGCTGGTCAACAAGATCCTGCTGGACGGCAAGAAGTCGACCGCCGAGCGCATCGTCTACCAAGCCCTCGAGGCCACCCGCGAGAAGACCGGCACCGATCCGGTGATCACCCTCAAGCGTGCGCTGGACAACGTCAAGCCCACCCTTGAGGTCAAGAGCCGCCGCGTCGGCGGTGCCACCTACCAGGTGCCGATCGAGGTCAAGCCGGGCCGCGCCAACACGCTCGCCCTCCGCTGGCTGGTCACCTTCAGCCGGCAGCGTCGCGAGAAGACCATGGTCGAGCGCCTCGCCAATGAGCTGATGGACGCGTCCAACGGTCTCGGCGCCGCAGTGAAGCGTCGCGAGGACACCCACAAGATGGCCGAAGCGAACCGCGCCTTCGCCCACTACCGCTGGTGACTCACCCTGCGCAAGGCTGCTCTCCGGATTAGCCTTGCGCAGTGGCCCCGGCCGCGACGACGGTGAACCCGGCGCGCGACCCCTAGTCTTCACAATCCGCGACTTCCCGAAGGGAACCCCATGGCACAGGAAGTGCTGAACGACCTCACCAAGGTCCGCAACATCGGCATCATGGCCCACATCGATGCTGGTAAGACCACCACCACCGAGCGCATCCTCTACTACACGGGTGTCAACTACAAGATCGGTGAAACCCACGACGGTGCGTCCACCACTGACTGGATGGAGCAGGAGAAGGAGCGTGGTATCACCATCACCTCCGCCGCCGTGACCTGCTTCTGGGGTGACAACCAGATCAACGTCATCGACACTCCGGGCCACGTCGACTTCACCGTCGAGGTCGAGCGCGCGCTGCGTGTGCTCGACGGCGCCGTCGCCGTCTTCGACGGCAAAGAAGGCGTCGAGCCGCAGTCCGAGCAGGTCTGGCGCCAGGCCACCAAGTACGACGTTCCCCGCATCTGTTTCGTCAACAAGATGGACAAGATGGGCGCGGACTTCTACTTCACCGTGCAGACGATCATCGATCGCCTGGGCGCGCGCCCGCTCGTCATGCAGCTCCCCATCGGTGCCGAGGATGCCTTCGACGGCGTCGTCGACCTGCTCGAGATGAAGGCCATCGTCTGGCCTGGCACCGTCGAGATCGGCGCCGATCCGGAGATCCGCGAGATCCCCGCCGACCTTCAGGAGAAGGCCGCCGAGTATCGCGAGAAGCTGCTCGAAACCGTCGCCGAGTCCGACGAAGCCCTCATGGAGAAGTACTTCGCCGGTGAAGAGCTGTCGATCGCGGAGATCAAGGGCGCCATCCGCAAGATGACGATCAACTCCGAGATCTACCCGATCCTGTGCGGCTCGGCGTTCAAGAACAAGGGCGTGCAGCCCATGCTCGACGCTGTCATCGACTACCTGCCGAACCCGCTGGACATCGGTGAGATCGAGGGACACCTTCCGGGTAACGAGGAAGAGGTGATCACCCGCAAGCCGGATATCGCCGAGCCGTTCTCCGCGCTGGCCTTCAAGATCGCCTCGCACCCATTCTTCGGCAAGCTGACCTTCGTCCGCGTGTACTCGGGCAAGGTCGATCCGGGCACTCAGGTCCTTAATGCCACCAAGGGCAAAAAGGAGCGCATCGGCAAGCTCTTCCAGATGCATGCCAACAAGGAGATGCCCGTCGACGACGCGGTGGCCGGCCACATCTACGCGATGATCGGCCTCAAGGACACCACCACCGGCGACACCCTGTGCGATCCGGCGAACCCGATCGTCCTGGAGTCGATGACGTTCCCGGACCCGGTCATCAACGTCTCAATCGAGCCGAAGACCAAGTCTGACCAGGAAAAGCTGGGCACCGCGATTCAGAAGCTTGCCGAAGAGGATCCGACCTTCTCGGTGAAGCTTGACGAGGAAACCGGCCAGACCGTCATCGGCGGTATGGGCGAGCTGCACCTCGACATCCTGGTGGACCGCATGAAGCGCGAGTTCAAGGTCGAGGCCAACGTCGGCAAGCCGCAGGTGGCCTACCGCGAGACGATCCGCAAGACCGTCGAGAAGCACGACTACACCCACAAGAAGCAGACGGGTGGCTCGGGCCAGTTCGCGAAGGTCCAGATCAAGCTCGAGCCGTTGGTGGACGCTGAAGACGGCGCCACCTACGAGTTCAACAACGCCGTCACCGGCGGTCGTATCCCGCGTGAGTACATCCCTTCGGTGGATGCCGGTGCGCAGGACGCGATGCAGTACGGTGTGCTGGCCGGCTACCCGCTGGTCAACCTGAAGGTCTCCCTGCTCGACGGTCAATACCACGACGTCGACTCCTCGGAGATGGCCTTCAAGATCGCCGGTTCGCAGGCTCTTAAAGAGGCTGCGCGGATGGCACAGCCCGTTATTCTGGAGCCGATCATGGCCGTCGAGGTCACGACTCCGGAGGACTACATGGGTGACGTCATCGGCGACCTGAACTCCCGCCGTGGCCAGATCCAGGCCATGGAGGAGCGCAGCGGTGCCCGCGTCGTGAAGGCTGCGGTGCCGCTGTCGGAGATGTTCGGCTACATCGGAGACCTTCGGTCGAAGACCCAGGGCCGAGCGAACTACTCCATGGTTTTCGATTCGTACGCTGAAGTTCCGGCGAACGTCGCCAAGGAGATCATCGCGAAGGCAACGGGCGAGTAATTCGTTACTCCCCCGCTTCCGCGGCCCGCGCATACGCGCAATAAACTGAATCTGTAAGTACATCTCTGCCCGGGAGACACCCGGCAGACTAAGTCCAGGAGGACACAAGTGGCGAAGGCGAAGTTCGAGCGGACCAAGCCGCACGTGAACATCGGCACCATCGGTCACGTCGACCACGGCAAGACCACGACGACGGCTGCCATCACCAAGGTATTGGCTGACAAGTACCCCAATCTGAACGAGAGCTTTGCTTTCGACCAGATCGATAAGGCGCCGGAAGAGAAGGCTCGTGGTATCACGATCAACATCTCCCACGTCGAGTACCAGACGGAGAAGCGTCACTACGCTCACGTCGATGCTCCGGGTCACGCTGACTACATCAAGAACATGATCACCGGTGCGGCCCAGATGGACGGTGCGATTTTGGTCGTGGCCGCCACTGACGGCCCGATGCCGCAGACCCGCGAGCATGTGCTGCTGGCTCGCCAGGTCGGCGTTCCTTACATCCTGGTTGCCCTCAACAAGGCCGATATGGTCGACGATGAGGAGATCATGGAGCTCGTTGAGATGGAGGTCCGCGAACTGCTGGCCGCTCAGGAGTTCGACGAGGACGCACCGGTCGTGCCGATCTCGGCGCTGAAGGCGCTCGAGGGCGACGAGAAGTGGGTCAAGTCGATCGAGGACCTCATGCAGGCCGTTGACGACTCGGTGCCGGACCCGGTCCGCGAGACCGCCAAGCCGTTCCTGATGCCCGTCGAGGACGTCTTCACCATCACCGGCCGCGGCACTGTCGTCACCGGTCGTGTGGAGCGCGGCGAGGTCAACGTGAACGAGGAAGTCGAGATCGTCGGCATCCGCGAGGGCTCGACCAAGACCATCGTCACCGGTATCGAGATGTTCCACAAGCTGCTGGACTCGGCTCAGGCTGGCGACAACGCCGGTCTGCTGCTTCGTGGTCTGAAGCGTGAGGACGTCGAGCGTGGCCAGGTCATCGTGAAGCCGGGCACCACGACCCCGCACACCGAGTTCGAGGGCCAGGCCTACATCCTGTCCAAGGACGAGGGCGGCCGTCACACCCCGTTCTTCAACAACTACCGTCCGCAGTTCTACTTCCGCACCACGGACGTGACCGGCGTCGTGACCCTCCCCGAGGGCACCGAAATGGTCATGCCGGGCGACAACACCGAGATGCTGGTCACTCTGATCCAGCCGGTCGCCATGGATGAGGGCCTGCGCTTCGCTATCCGCGAAGGTGGCCGCACCGTCGGTGCCGGCCGCGTCACCAAGATCATCAAGTGATGACCACCCGACGGGTGCTTGATTAGAAGAGATTCTGAGGCATCCGTCGGGACATCACGGATCATCAAGTGATC